>NZ_JBICJS010000111.1:0-28615 GCF_043103305.1 Pseudomonas sp. YQ_5
TGGCGCGATATTGCGCCGAACAAACAAAACGGTCGCGCGCGTCTGTCACAGGCGTTACTGGCCCGAAACAAACGTAGGAGCGAGCGCAGCTCGCGATGCGCCGCGCGGGCGGCGCTCGATCTCATGGCCGCTAAACCTGTAACGACGTACACCTAACACCTAACCCCCTAATCCAGTTGAGCCCGCCAAAACCGCCGCTGCCCCCGAACGAACTCAACTTCTCCCTGCCGCCCCAACACCAACCGCAACGCGCCCTCCACCGCCGTGTCATGCACCGCCAACCCATGCCGCTGATAACGCTCCATCACCTGCACATGCGGGTGCCCGAAGCTGTTGTTGCGCCCTCGCGAAATCAATACCCCCCGCGCTGCGGTTGCCCGAATGAACGCCTCGGTGGACGAGCTGCGGCTGCCATGATGCGGCGCCTGCAGCCAGTCGATACGCGGCGCTTCAGTCTCTGCCAACCAGGCCCGTTCGGCCGCAGCTTCCATATCCCCCGCCAGCAGCAGGCGCTCGCCCTGCGCCTCTATCAACAGCACACAGGAACGGTCATTGCTGCTCTGCCCGTCCGTCCAACGCCACAGCGAAAAACGCACGCCATCCCAGTCCCATTGTTCGCCACTGACGCAAGGCTGTAATTGCACGTCATCCAGCGCTTCCCCACCAATTGCCCGCCTGACCGGCAGACCACGTTGTATTGCCGCAGCACCGCCAGCATGGTCAGCATGTGCATGACTGATCACCATCAGGTCGAGGCTACCCACCCCCAGCTTGCGCAGAGTCGGCAGCACCACCCGCTCCCCCAGGTCGCTCTCTCCCCTCGCCGGCCCGGCATCGTAGAGCAGGTTGTGATGCCGAGTCTGCAGCAGCACCGCCAGCCCCTGACCGACATCCAATTGCCAGACCTCGACCTGGCCGAACGGCACTGGCTCCCTGGGCACCCACAACGCCAGCAACATGACCCCACCCAACCCGCGCAAAGGCACGCCACGGGGCAGCAGCACCAGCAGCGCACCCAGCACCACCAGTAGCCAGGCCCACCCTGGCAGCACCGGGGGCACCCACGCCGGATGCTGCTGCGCCACCAACGCCAGCAACCGGAACAGCCCTTCCAGCAGGCCACCCGCCAGCCACAGCAGCGCTTCCCCTACCCCGCCCAGCGGCAGCAGCACTGTACCCAGCAACGCCAACGGCAACACCGCCAGGCTGACCCATGGCACCGCGACAAGATTGGCCAGCGGCGCACTCAGGCTCACCGGCAACCCCGTGGCCAGCAACACCGGCAGCAAGCCAATGGCGATCACCCATTGCGCACGCGTCCAGGCCTGCCAGGGCCGCCAACCACCCAAACGGGCGTTGAAGCAATAAATGAGCGTGGCCACGGCGGCGAACGACAGCCAGAACCCAGGCAGCAAAGCCGCCAACGGCTCGAATACGAGCACGGCGACCAGCGCAAGCAGCAACGGAAAGAAAGCGCCAAGGTGACGAAAGCGCAGACGCCAGAGCAGCACCACGGCCAGCATCAGGCAAGCACGCTGCACCGGTACGCCAGCACCGGCCAGCCAGCCGTAGGCCAGCGCTGCGGCCATGGCCAAGCCGCAGGCCCAGGGTAACCACGGTAGCCTTGCCGGCCATAGCCCCCAACGCGCTAGCCCGGCGACCAGGCCATAGAGCAAACCGGCGACCAGGCCGATGTGCTGGCCGGAAATCACCAGCAGGTGCACCGTGCCGGTGGCCTGCAAGGTCTGCCAGTCCTCCCGGGCCATGCCAGCACCATCGCCAAGCACCAGTGCCACCAGCGCTGCCTGCCGGCCATTGGCTTCGACCATCAGCAAGCGCTGACGTAACGCATCGCGCCAACCACCGGTTACTGGCGCCAGCAACTGCCCCGCCTTTACCGTACCCGTAGCCCCCACCCGTCGCGCCAGCAACTGTGCTTCCCGGTCAGGCCCATGCGGGTTCAGCAGACCGGCCGGGCGCTGCAAGGTCACCGCCAGCCGCCACTGCTCGCCCGCCCGCAGCGGCGGCCCATCGAACCAGCTCAGTTGCAAACGCTGAGGCAGTTCGGCCCGCCGCGAACGGGCCGCTTCCAGCTCGAAACGCACGCCTTGTGCAGTGCGGGCCGGCAAGCCGACTACCCGCCCCTCCAGCCACAAGGTGCGGCCCTCCAGGCCGGCAGCCAGACGATCATCAAGGGCCTGCTGAGCGGACCCGCACGCCCAACACAAGCCCAGCAGAAACCAACCCAACGGCCATACGCGGGTAAACAGGCTGCCGACAGCGCAGGCTGCCAGGGTTATCAACCATCCGACCGATGGCAATGCGGGAAGAAAGCCCAGGCACAACAGCCCGAGCGCGAGCGCAAACATCCCTGTGCGCATGAAGTAGAGCTCCAGAAGTGAAATCACTTCCTGAGGCATAGCCCAATCGCCGGCAAAGCTCGCTCAACAATTGTCACAAACTCTAAACGAGGCTGAGCAGGATTAAGGGCATACTGCCAGGGTCAACGCTCCGGGAGCCTACATGCCGCGCCGACTTTTCAAACGCTACATGCCGGACCCGACCAGCATTCGGGAACACAAGTCCTTACGCTTTTTCGGCAAGTTGCTGCATGACCCCAACCTCTGGCACCTGAACCGCCATTCGGTGGCGAGGGCCATGGGTGTGGGCCTGTTCGCGGCGCTTATTCCCGTTCCCATGCAGATGCTGCTGGCCGCAGCCCTGGCAATCCCGGTGCGCGGCAACCTGCCGATTGCCATCAGCCTGGTGTGGCTGACCAACCCGCTGACCATGCCACCGGTGTTCTTCGTGACCTACATGGCCGGTGCCTGGCTGATGCAGATCCCGCCGCGCTCCCTGCCCGACGAGCTGACCTTCGAGTGGATCACCGACCAACTGGCCACGCTGTGGCAGCCGTTCCTGCTGGGCTCGGTGGTGTGCGGGGTGGTGCTGGGCATCCTTGGCTACTTCACCACCATGCTCTACTGGCGCTCATGGGTGGGCCGGCAGTGGCGTCGTCGCCAATGCCGGTGCAAGGCTTCAGGCCCGCATGCCACGGCCGCTGACCAGCAAGCGAACGCAAACAACGTAGAGCACCGCAGTGGCCACCAGCATGAAGGTGATCGCCGTGCCAATGCTGATATCCGACACCCCTAGAATGCCGTAGCGGAACGAGTTGACCATGTGCAGCACCGGGTTGGCCAACGACACGGTCTGCCAGAACGGCGGCAGCAGGTTGATCGAGTAGAACACTCCGCCCAGGTAGGTCAACGGCGTCAGCACGAAGGTCGGGATGATCGAAATATCGTCGAAGTTACGCGCAAACACGGCGTTGACGAAGCCAAGTAGCGAAAAGATGGTGGCCGTCAGCAGCACAACCACCACGGTCACGCCCAGGTGGTGCACCTGCAGGTCGGTGAAGAACATCGACAGTATGGTCACGATCACCCCTACCGCCAAACCACGCAGCACCCCACCCAGCACATAGCCGACGAGAATGGTGTGCGGCGACACCGGCGACACCATCAGTTCTTCGATCGAGCGCTGGAACTTGCTGCCGAAAAAGCTCGACACCACGTTGCCGTAGGAGTTGGTGATCACCGACATCATGATCAGCCCCGGCACGATGTACTGCATGTAGGTGAAGCCACCCATGTCGCCGATCTGCCGGCCAATCAGGTTACCGAAGATGACGAAGTACAGCACCATGGTGATCGCTGGCGGCAGCAACGTTTGCGGCCAGATGCGCAGGAAGCGCCGCACTTCGCGGTAGACGATGGTGTTCAGGGCGACCCAGTTGGTGCGCAGTTCCACACTCATACGGCCACCTTCGACAGGTTTTTTTCCACCAGGGACACGAACAGCTCCTCAAGTCGGTTGGTCTTGTTGCGCAGGCTCTGCACCTCGATGTTCTGAAGCGCCAGCTGGCCGAACAGCGCGGTGATGCCGATGTCCTTGTCCACCTGCACTTCCAGGGTATGCGGGGTCAGCAGCCGGCACGGGTAGCCCTGCAGTACCGGCGCCGCGGCCAGGTCCTGCTTGAGGTCGAGCACGAAGGTTTCGACATGCAGCTTGCCCAGCAACTGGCGCATGCTGGTGTTCTCGACGATGGTGCCATGGTCGATGATGCCGATGTTACGGCACAGTTGCTCAGCCTCTTCCAGGTAGTGGGTGGTGAGGATGATGGTGATGCCCTTCTGGTTCAGCTCGGTGAGGAAGCTCCACATCGAGCGGCGCAGCTCGATATCCACCCCGGCGGTGGGTTCGTCCAGGATCAGCAGACGCGGTTCGTGGATCAATGCGCGGGCAATCATCAGGCGCCGCTTCATGCCGCCAGACAACGAACGCGACTGCACATCACGTTTGTCCCACAGGCCCAGCTGGGTCAGGTACTGCTCGGCACGCTCCTTGGCCAGCTTGGGCGGGATGCCGTAGTACCCGGCCTGGGTCACGACGATGTCGAAGGTCTTCTCGAACTGGTTGAAGTTGAACTCTTGCGGCACCACGCCCAGGCAACGCTTGAGCGCGGAGGGCTCGCGGTCCAGGTCGTGACCGAACACGCTCACTGTGCCGCTGGTCTTGTTCACCAGGGTCGAGAGAATGCCGATGGTGGTGGATTTGCCGGCGCCGTTGGGGCCGAGCAAGGCGAAGAAGTCGCCTTCGGCAACATCGAGGTCGATGCCTTTGAGGGCCTGAAAGCCATTGCCGTAGGTCTTGGTCAGCTGTCGGATGGACAGGGCAGAACTCATAGCGGGTCACTTACCGAAGAAAAAGGTGCAGGACACGCCAGGTAAAGTCACTGGCGCAGTGCGTGCAGCCATGGTGCAAGGCCAGGCTGCACAAGTACAGTCACATCTATTGATAATGACTATCGAAGCGGGTTCAAGTGAGCGCGGTCATCACTGCGGCCTGGTAGGCCGGGCGTTGCTTCAGGCGCTCATACCAGGCCTGAAGGTGGTACATGTCGGGGCGCTCGATGGGCATTTCGAACCAGGCATAGATGAAGCTACCCAGTGGGATGTCGCCCATGCCGATCTGGTCACCGGACAGGTACGGCTGATTGGCCAGGGTTTCGTCGGCAATGGCCAGTAATTGCGCGCACTGCTTGTGCGCGGCGTTGATCGCCACCCAGTCGCGCTGGTCTTCCGGCGTGCGCAGCAGGCCCCAGAACAGGGGCCGGAATGGGGTAGCGAAGGACGATGTGGTCCAGTCCATCCATTTGTCGGCCAGGGCGCGTTGGCGTGGGTCTGCCTGATACCAGCCCTGCTCAGTGCCGTACTCCGCGCACAGGTAGCGGACGATGGTGTTGGACTCCCACAAGGTCAGGTCGCCGTCTTCGAGCATCGGCACCAGGCCGTTGGGGTTTCGGGCACGGTAGTGCGGCTCGTTGACCACGCCGAAGGCGCCACCGGCGTCGATGGACTCGAAGTCCAGGCCCAGTTCGTGGGCGATCCACAGTGCCTTGCGCACATTGCTCGAGTTCTTGCGGCCCCAGATCTTCAGCATGGCAACATCCTTTTGAGTGCGGAGGTGGCACAGTCTACTCCAGACCTTCACCGCCTGTACGGGCCTCTTCGCGGGCAAGCCCGCTCCCACAGGCTCGCCACCGTCTTCACGTCACTGGTATTCCTGCGTGGGTTTTACCCGCACATAGGCCGAGCCTGCCGGTCATTCACCGTCGCGGCCGCCACCGCATTCCTCAATCGCTGGCATCGCCACGTTCCGTTGTAGGAGCGGGTTTACCCGCGAACAGGCCTGTACAGGCGAACAAATGAACTGAAACTCCCACCGCCACACCCTGTCACTGTTCTGAACATGCCGTTCACAGCATTGCGTCTAAGCTATCTGGGATGGCTCAAACCCTTGGTTCCAAGGAGGACCGATTATGTTGCTGTTGTGGTTGGTGGTGCTGGTGATCGGCGCGGCGTACCTCACGCACAGGCGCCTGGCGCCTTTGCAGATACTCGGTGTCTTGGCGGCCTATGTGCTGTTGATGGGCATTTTCAGCAGCGCCCCCGGGTGGCTGCTGGCGCTGATCTGGGTGGTGCTGGCCCTGAAGATCGCCCTGGTTGCGCTGCCGCAGTGGCGACGCAAAGTATTTACCTCCCCGGTATTCCGCTGGTTCCAGCGCACCCTGCCGCCCATGTCGCAGACCGAGCGCGAAGCCATCGACGCCGGCACCGTGTGGTGGGATGGCGAACTGTTCAGTGGCCGCCCCGACTGGCGCACCTTGCTGGCCTACCCGGCACCGAAGCTGACTGAAGAAGAGCGAGCCTTCATTGATGGCCCGACCGAAGCACTATGTGCCATGGTCAGCGACTGGCAGATCGGCCAGGACCTGGACTTGCCGCCCGAAGCCTGGGCACATATCAAGCAGCATGGCTTTTTCGCCCTGATCATCCCCAAGGAGTACGGCGGCAAGGGCTTCTCCGCCTATGCCCACTCCCAGGTGGCGATGAAACTGGCCACGCGCAGCGGTGATCTGGCCTCCACGGTGATGGTGCCCAACTCCCTCGGCCCTGCCGAACTGCTGCTGCACTACGGCACCGACGAACAACGCAACCACTACCTGCCGCGCCTGGCCCGAGGCGAGGAAATCCCCTGCTTCGCCCTCACCGGCCCGCTGGCCGGCTCCGACGCTGGCGCCATGCCTGACACCGGCATCATCTGCAAAGGCCAGTGGCAAGGTGAAGAAGTGATCGGCCTGCGCCTGAACTGGGAAAAGCGCTACATCACCCTCGGCCCGGTCGCCACCCTGCTGGGCCTGGCATTCAAGGCCTACGACCCGGATCACCTGCTGGGCGATGAGGAAGAACTGGGCATCAGCCTGGCACTGATCCCCACCGATACCCCCGGGGTGGAAATCGGTAAACGCCACCTGCCACTGGGCGCCGCGTTCATGAATGGCCCCAACAACGGCAAGGACGTGTTCGTACCGCTGGACTTCCTCATTGGCGGCCAAGCGATGCTTGGCAAAGGCTGGATGATGCTGATGAACTGCCTGTCGGTAGGTCGCTCCATCTCACTGCCTGCCGTGGGTACTGGGGCTGCCAAGTACACCAGCCTGGTAACCGGCCAGTACGCCAATATCCGCGAGCAATTCAACGTGCCACTGGCTGCCTTCGAAGGTATCCAGGAGTCGCTGGCACGTATTGGCGGCAACGCCTGGCTGATGGACAGTGCCCGCCTGCTGACCGCCAAGGCCGTGGACCTGGGTGAGAAACCCTCGGTGCTGTCGGCGATCCTCAAGTACCACCTGACCGAGCGTGGCCGCGAATGCATCCAGCACGCCATGGACGTGCACGGTGGCAAGGGCATCATCATGGGCCCGAACAACTACCTGGGCCGCAACTGGCAAGGGGCGCCGATCTTCATCACGGTCGAAGGCGCCAACATCCTTTCGCGCAACCTGATGATCTTCGGCCAGGGCGCCATTCGCTGCCACCCGTTCGTGCTCAAGGAGATGGCGTTGGCCGGGCGTGAAGACCACGATCAGGCACTTCAGGAATTCGATGACCTGCTGATGAAACACATCCTGTTCGCCGCCGGCAATGCGGCCAGCACCCTGGTGTTCAACCTGGGGCTGGGGGTTTTCGAAAAAGTACCGGGGGACACGCTGAGCCAAGGCTACTTCCGGGCCCTCAACCGCCAAGCCGCCGCCTTTGCCCTGCTGGCGGACCTGTCGATGATGCTGCTGGGCGGCGCGCTAAAGCGCCGCGAACGCCTGAGTGCGCGGCTGGGCGATGTACTCAGCTACCTGTACCTGTCCAGTGCCGCACTCAAGCGCTACCACGATCTCGGTTCGCCCGAGCACATGCAGCCCCTGCTGCGCTGGGCCATGGAAGAAAGCCTGGGCCAGGCGGAGCACGCCCTGGACCGGTTGCTCGACAACTTCCCCAACCGCTTCGTCGGCTGCGCGCTACGGGTGCTGGTGTTCCCCTTTGGCCGCCGTCACACCGGGCCGAGCGATGAACTGGACGCCGAGGTGGCAGCGCTGATCGGACGCAGCAAAGGCGACCCTGCGCTGGAAGAGCTGCTTGCCGGTTGCTTCAGGCCGCAAGCCGACGGCGACCCGGTGGCAGCCCTGCAACAGGCCCGCGACCTGCTGGAGGAGGCGACGCCACTGCACAACACGCTGCATCAGGCAATCAAGGACGGCAAGGTACGGCCGGCGCCCGGGCAGTCGGTGATCGATGCGGCAGTCGACAGTGGTGTACTTCAGCCTGATCAGGCGCAACGCCTGCACGCGGCCGAACAAGCGCGCCGTGCCGTGATCGATGTGGATGCCTTCGACAAGGCACAGCTGCTGCCGGAGCAAGGCAAAGTGCGCTGAGACAGGGGCCGTTTTGCGGCCCCTTCCCCAACCGGCGTATACTCCGCGCCCCGTTTCAACCATTCCGAGGACCACCCCAATGGCCACCCCCCACGTGGAATACCACCTGCAACTGCTGAACCACCTGCGCACCATACTGGTGGCCTTGGGTGAAGCCGAGCAGGTACCGGAGGAAAGCCACACCCTGTTCCTCGACCGCTTCGACGAGCTGCTGACCCTGTTGCCGCAAAACCCGCTGGAAAGCCAATATCTGGGCCAGGACCTGATATGCCAGGTAATTCAGCGCTATCCGCAAATCGCCCACCTGGTGCCGCGCGACCTGCTGTGGTTCTTCGGTGGCGACTGCCTGCACTTCATGCCGGACGAAGAGCTGCAGCTCTACCAGAACCTGGAAGATCTGCGCTATGAAGCGGAACGGGACGGCCAGCGGTTTGACTGGCATGTACAAAAGCAGGCTCTGCTGGAAGCCGTAAAAAAGTCCTGAACACACGTGCGCTGCCGCCCTAAAAATCCGTACCCAGCTGCCACTTAATCCTACATTCAACCATTGGCCTCCCCCCCTATGCTGTTGGCCGCTCCCCCTTCGGCTCGAAGCCGACGCAAGGGAGCGTCCCCTAGTCAACACGACAACATCAAGGAACCGCCAATGAAAAAAACTTTGCTCATGCTCGCCATGGCGATGGCCAGCAGCAGCGCATTCGCTCTCGACGATGAAACGGGCCAGATCAACTTCTACGGTACCATCTACGGCGGCGGTACCTGCCCGATTGAAGTCGTCGCCCCAGGTGGCAGCGTTATCCCCGAGGTATCGCTGGGTAACTTCACGAAAGGCTACTTCCACACCCCTGGCACCGCCACGCCTGACAAGGCATTCGCGCTGAAGATAACACCGACTCCGGCCTGCCAAATTGTAGCCCCCCACACCGCAACCGTGAAATATACACCCTTGCACGGCATAGTCGGCGGCGACCTTTATGGCGTCAACGGTGCCTTGGGCGTGGGCGTCGCGATCAAAGACAGGCTGAAAGCCAAAATTGCACCCGACAGTGCTTCCATCCCATACGATCTATACGCAGATCGCCCAACGGAGATGCTGTTCTACGCCTCGTACGAGTCTTACCTGGATGCAGCAGATATCAGCGACGGTGTAGCACTAGCTGAAGTCGCCTTCACGGTAGACCTGCCTTGACACCTACTCCAGGTGCCCGCACCTGGAGACCACCATTCCTGCCTGGTCAAACACCATGTCACCCCTTTCTCGACTTCTGATCACCTCATGCAGCTGCCTGGCGCTGCTCACAGCCATTCTCCCCGGCGCACAAGCGGCACTCACCATCAGCCACACGCGAGTGGTGCACGACAGCGCCAAACGCAGCTCCTCGGTCATCGTCGCCAACCCCTCCAACAGGCCGTACGCGGCGCAGGCCTGGGTCAACACCGAAGCCGACGACGCAACCACTGCCGTCCCCCTGATCGCTGCCCCTAACCTGTTCCGCCTCGACCCCGGTGGCGAACAGACGGTGCAAATCAATGCCCTGCCTAACGATCTCCCCCGTGATCGTGAATCCGTGTTCTATTTCAACCTGCAGGAAATACCGCAGGCAGCGACCAATAACGGAGAGAACATCCTCAACATCGCCCTGCGCACGCGCATCAAGCTGTTCTATCGACCCAGTGAGCTCAAAGGCCGCCCGCAAGACCGGTTGAAAGACCTGGCCTGGTCAGTGCAACAAATAGATGGAAAACCGCATCTGGTCGTCGATAACCCGTCGCCTTACCACTTCACCTTCAGCAGCCTAGTGGTAAGTGGCAATGGCACGAGTGAAACCATCAACGCCAAGGCCATGGCCTTGCCCCTGGGCACGCAGGCCTATGCGCTGAACACCATGACAGTCACCGATGGGCTGCAGGTGAAGTTCACCACGATCAGTGACTACAGTGGCATAACTGCAGAGGTCTCCAGCCCGGTTGCAAGGCCGTGATCCAACACTTTCCATCAATCGCGCAGTGGCAGGTTGAGCACGGGACGAAACGCTACCCAAGTCGCGCCCTCATCGAAGCTTACGGACGCCGTGATAGTAAAATTATGATCGATCCATAGGCTGGCCAGGTGGGTTTTAGGTACCGTCACATCATCGCGCATGCCAATTCCCTCGTCGGCCTCGGTAGCAGATAACGCATGCGCAAACAGCACGTCATACGCTGGCGCGTCGCTGCCACCAGGCAAGACCCCGGTCAGCTGAATGCTGACCTGCTGCCCCTCGGCAATCAAAGGCCAAGTGCCCAGCCGGATCGGCACATTGGCTGGCGCCGTGCCCAGGCTGAACCCATCGGCATTGGCCCCATCCAACTCGGGTTGGGGCAACCGCTCCGAGCGCGCTTTCACGTCCAGGGCAAGTGCGTCGGAATCGAGCGCATTGGCGTTGTCACTCACGCGGTATAGCACCGTAACGGTATGCGTGCTTTGCGCCAAAACGTACTGGGTGGGTATTTCGAAGAGACGCTCTTGCCCGTTGTACGGCGTGCTGGTCGTAAAGTACCCCGCTGTGCCCGGCGCTCCCCACACCACCGTGAGGGTTTCATCCGGGTAGATAACCGCACTCGCCGGGACCTCAACCAGTAACGGCGGGTAAAAGTCATTGAGCGTCAGCGTCTGTTGTGCCCCCCAGCCCTCCGCCTGGTCGATCAACACCGGCGGCAAACTTCGCGGTATCGGCGTGGCAGCCACCTCCAGCGTTACCGGCCGTGAACCAGCGCTCAGGTTACCGGCACGGTCACAGACCTTGTAATGGACATAGCGCTTGCCATCACCGCGCGCCAGTATCATTTCCTTGGAAAATACGATGCTTATCGGCTGGCTGGGGTCTTTCAGTTCATACCGATCGACCTCTTCATCGGCAAACGGCTCACGGTCCCAGTAAACGATCAGCATGTCAGCCACTGCGGGGGTTTGATAGCTCGGCACCAGCGCCCGCAGGACGTTGTTCTCGAGGTAGCGCGCGGTCACGCCGTCCCTGAGCACTTCCTCATCGAACACCAGGCTCCCTTGGTTGTCACCCAGCACTGGCGCCACCTTGTCGATGGTCAGGGACAGAGGCATGGATCCGACCTCCGCCCCATTGAAGCCGTGGGCCAAATAGGTGACGGCCGCCACCCCGTGCTCGAGGAACTGCACCGGGACATCCACATAGAGCTCATCTGGCGGTATGTCGTCGTACCAGGTCTTTTTCTCGACCTCTGAACCGTTCCAGTACAGGATGATCCATTCCGGGTATTCGGGAGTTGGGCGCGAGTATTCCCACATCGGGATGTCGATCCGCAGTGGGCGACTCAACACCGCAGCCGGGAGCAAGTTGTGCTGCCCGCCGGGGATGTCGGGTAGCGCATCCCGCGCCGTCGGCGGATCAAGCGGAACCGGAGCGGAAGTACCCTGTGTAGACCGTTGCATACTCTGCATCTCCATCCAGTGCAGGCGGGCACAAAAAGGGGAGGCTCGATACCTCCCCGGGTGCAATAGCCCTACAAGCTGTAGTGAAGCCCGACGTTGGCACCCCAGGGCTGCTCGATCTTTTCACCGTTGGCGTAATCGAAGTCGGCGTGCAGTTGCAGGCGATCGGTCATGCTAACGGCAACCCCCAGCCCCAGCTCGCCGCGCGAGCCCGACAGATCATTGTCAAACCGGTTGTCGTTGACGTTGACCTGGTTGTCGTCGACGAACTCATGTGCGTAGGCAGCGCGCAGGTAGGGTTGCACCTTGCGCCCGGCACCTAGGTCGAAGGTACGCCCAACGGTGGCCCCGGCCTTGCCGAGCAGAGAGCGGGTGACGTCGCCACGCGCCTGCATACCGTTATCCAGGTCATAGTGCTTGCCTTGGATGGTGACCATTGACCATTGCGTATAGGGCTCGATGAAGTAGTCATTGCCCAGCTCCAGATGGCGACCGAACTCCAGGGATGCACCCACACCGAAGTTGTCGTAATCACCTTTGCTGCGCTTGCCATCGCTCATTGTGATATCCGATGAGTTGTCGAAGCGGTTGAGCTTGACCACCCCATCCAGATAGTAACCGCTCTGGGCATCGAGCCAGGTGGCATACAGCCCCAGGTAATAACTCTTGACGTCGGCGGACGCGCCACGCGTCAGGTTCAAGTCCGAATTGCTGTGCCCTGCCATCACACCCAGAAGCCACTGGCCATCCCCAAGTGGCAGCGGCATATCAGCACCCAACGAGAAGCCCTGCTGTACCTGCTGGTATGCACTACCCGCTGCATCGGAAACGTTGTACTTGTTGCCATATGCCCTGACCCAGCCACCCGCCTTGCCTTGGTCCAGGCGCAGTTCGCCCATACGGCTACGCAAGGTGGTGAGCTCGCCATACCATACGGTCGGCGCGGTGTTGAACAGGGCCAGCACCGAAGCGGTACCGGGGCTGATGACCTTGCTCGCACCGTCGAGAAACCAGTCGTTGCCACGCTGCACCAGTTCGTAGGAGAACGTGCCCACGTCGACTGGGCCGTTGAGCAAGGAAAACTGCGCATCGCCTGCAGCGGCATGCACCAGGTGCAGTTGGTTTTCAGCCACAGGATCGGCACCACTGCTGCCAACCAGCAAGGTATGGCTGCCGGTGGCGGTACCGGTGATTTCAAGGTAATCGGTATCGCCGGTACTGAAGTCGGCGTCCATGATGAAGTTGCCACTGCCAGCCAGCGTCCCCACGCTCAAGCGCTGATACTGGCCCGGCTCACCAAACCTGATACTGCCACCATCAAGGGCCAAGCTGCCGACCTTGCTGTCCTCGACCATGTTCCAGCGCGCCTGGTTGCTCAGGGTCAGGCCTGCAACGTTCTCCAGTCGGCCTGTCAGGCTGGCGTGGTTGTCCAGCGTCAGCGAGGCGCTGGAGCCCTCTTCGACACGCACGTCACCCACCAGCTGGCTGTTGTCCACCGTCATGCGTGCCGTGGAACTGCCCGCAACTTCCAGCAGCGTGCCGTTGCTGCCTTGCAAGGTGCTTCCTCCGGCTACGAGGATATCGGCCTCGGCCGGGCCAAGCGCGGGGTTGCCGACCACAATCGCAGAGCCGTCCTGCCCCTCTACGTGCGACCCCACCAGGCTCACCGTTGCAGTGCCAGGCTGTGCCTGCGCAGACAATATCCGCAAGCCATTCTGTGCACCCTGCAAACGGCTGCCTTCCGCGCTGAGCGTTGCGTTGTCAAACATGTCCGCAGCTGCGGCCGTACCGGTACCGACCAATGTGCTGTTGTGCAGTACAAGGGTCGACTCGGCCGATATCAGCGCGCCCCCCCTAACCTAGCGCCCTCGAACTCGGCGTACACCGTCTTTTGAAGCACCCCTGCGCCGCTGCTCGCTACACAACACAGCCACCCCACCGGTACTGCCTTGGCACTGACCGGTAGCGCAGCTCAGGACCCCCCAATGCCTCGACTCGATCGGCGCAGGCACCTGCCATCACGCCTACGCCTTGCCCCGCTTTCGCCACTGCTGGGTGCCTTTGTGACCTTGGCACCCGCCACCTCCACGCTTGCCGAAACCTCACCTGTCACGTTCCAGGCAGGCTTCATGCGCCAGCCCCCCGGCCAGGCGACGGATGCCGGGGCAGTGGCGCTGCAGAGCCTGGCTGCACATACGCCGCTACCAGCAGGGCGCTATCGCGTTGCCCTGCTGGTAAACCTTGCCCCCATCGAAGAGCGGGAGCTGGAGTTCCATGCCGCTGCCAATGGTAGTGGCCTGCAACCCTGCCTGACCGGCGACGTGTTGCGTGCCCTGGACCTGCGCGAGCAAGCGCTTGAGACAGCCCTGCCCGAGGATGATAGCTGTGTCGACCTGGCAACCCTGATCCCGCAGGCCAGTGTCGACTTCGACCCGGCGCAGCTGCGCCTGTCGTTGTCGATCCCACAGGTTGCCCTGCGCCAGGACCGCTCGGGCAACGTGCCGCAAGAGCGCTGGGACGCGGGCATCAATGCAGCGTTCGTCAACTATCAGGTATCGGCCCAGCACAGCAGCCTGCGCGAAGGGCGCAACACCAGCAGCCAAGACCTCTACCTGAACAGTGGGATCAACCTGGGTGCCTGGCGCCTGCGCAGCCAACAGGCACTGCGCCAGGGCGATGACGGTACACGGCAATGGAGCCGCAGCGACACCTACGCCCAGCGCGACCTGCCCGGCCTGCGCGCGAACCTCACCCTGGGCGAAACCTTTACCGGCAGCGATGTGTTTCGCAGCTTTGCTTTTTCTGGCGTGCGCCTGGCCTCCGACCAGGAGATGCTCTCCGATACCCTGCAGCAATATGCTCCGGTCATCCGCGGTGTTGCACAAACTCGGGCGAAGATCGAAGTGCTGCGCAACGGCTTCCCGATCTATTCCAGCTATGTAGCCCCGGGACCGTATGCCATCGACGACCTCAGCGTCGGTGCCGGTCACGGTGAGCTGGAGGTGGTGGTGACCGAAAGCGATGGACAGGTCAGCCGCTTCATCCAGCCCTATTCATCGCTGGGGAGCCTGCTACGCGAAGGGGTGTGGCGCTATACGGGCACCGCTGGCCGCTACAACGGTGCCGAACACCTCGACAAGCCAGGGTTCTGGCAAACCACCCTGGCCCGCGGCGGCACCTGGAACAGCACGCTTTATGGCGGCCTGCTGGCCAGTGACTACTATCGCGCCTACGCACTGGGGGCGGCCCGCGACTTCGCTGACCTGGGTGCGTTGTCGCTGGACGTCACCCAGGCGAGCACCGACCTGGGTGGTTCGCTGGGGCAAGTGCAGGGGCACAGCTTTGCCCTGCGCTATGGCAAAAGTTTCCAGACCCGCACCAGCCTGCGCTTTGCCGGCTACCGCTACTCCACCGAAGGCTACCGCGACTTTGACGAAGCCGTCCTGCAACGCAATAGCGCTTCGCGGTTTGCCGGTAGCCGGCGCAGCCGCCTGGAAGCCTCGGCATACCAGACCATGGGCCAAAGCAGCTCGCTGAGCCTGACCCTGTCGCAAGAAGACTACTGGCGCAGCGACTACCAGCGTCGTCAGTTCCAGCTGCAGTACAACACACGCCTGGGTGACCTCGGGGTCAATCTCTTCGCTTCGCAATCACTGAGCGAACGCAACACCGACAGCAGGATGTTCGGGCTGAGCCTGAGCCTGCCACTGGACTTCGGCCGCCGGCAGACCACCCGTTTCGACCTGCAACGCGTCAACGGCCAGTATAGCGAGCGCGCCAGCCTGCAAGGCGGTTTGCTGGATGACCGCCTCAGTTACTATGCGGCGCTGGCCAACGACCAGAACAACCGCAAGAGCGGCAACCTATCGCTTGCCTACCAGGGCAGCAAGGCCAGTTATGGCGTAGGTTACAGCGAGGGCAGCAACTATCGCACCCTGTCGCTGAACGCCAGTGGCTCGATGCTGGCCCATGCCGACGGCATCACCTTCGGCAGCTACATGGGGGAGACCACGGCGCTTGTACACGTACCCGACGTCGCCGATCTCGGCATGCAGAATGCCACTTCGACACGGACAGATGCCGATGGATACCTGCTGGTCCCATACCTGCGCCCCTATCGGGTCAATTCACTGGTACTCGACACCGACCAACTGCCCCCCGAAGTGGTCATCGAAAATGGCAGCCAGCAAGTGGTTCCACGCCGAGGTGCAGTGGTCAAGGCCCGCTTCGACGCACGCCGGGTGGTGCGCATGGTGCTCACGCTGCAACACCCCGACGGCCGCCCACTGCCGTTCGGCGCCGACGTCAGCGATGAGCAAGGCAAGTCACTGGCCGTGGTCGGCCAGGCTGGGCAAACCCTGCTGGCAAGCACCCAGCAAGGTCCGCAACACCTGACGGTACGCTGGCAGGACGACGGTAATCAACACTGCCAGGTTGCGGTGAACCCGCAGAACCTGCCACTGCTCGATGGCTTCCGCATGCAAACGCTGCAATGCCTGCCCGTATCGGTTGACGACACCAAACCGGCATCTGCCGACGACTCACAGGAACACGCCTAATGACCCCGCCCCACACCCGCCGCCTGCGCCTGCTTGCCTTAACCCTCTGCAACCTCATGCCCTGGCTGGCGGCGACCAGCGCGCAGGCCAACTGCAGCTGGGGCGCCGGCAGCGCAACCTACATGACCTTCAAAAACCAGAAGGTCAGTTTTTCGATCCCGCGCGATGCACCCGTCGGGACGCTCATCGGCGAGGCCAGTCTATACGCTAAAAATGACCAAGGGGCGACCTTGACCTGCTTCTATAACGCTGCCACCCCAGTCACTGCCAGGCTGCCCAACAGCGCACCACCGTTCGTCGGCAGCCTGCCCCTCATGGGCAACAAGAACGTGGATGGCATGGTGATGCAGACCAACATCAAGGGCGTGGGCGTTGCCATCGATCTTGGCTTCCCCTTCAATGGCAGTGCCGACAACACCTTCACGCCCGACGCAGGCACTGGCATCCCCTACACCGGGACCATGACCAGGCCGACCTCGTTTAGCCTGCCACTGGACGCAATCCGCGGCAGGGCCAGCTTCATCAAGATTGGCGATATCGACCCTGGGCCGCAAGAGGTCGACGTGGAGGTGTTTCATGGTTTCATCCATGACTTAGGCAAAGTCATGGATTACAAGGTCCAGGCCACCATCACCCGCGCGCAGTGCTCCCTGGCAGGAAACCAGGTGAATCCCGGCCTTGTGAACATGGGGGAATACAGCATCGATGACTTCAAGGGGGTCGGCACGCCCCTAAATTCCGTTCCATTCCAGATCACCCTCAACAACTGCGTGGACAGCAGTGCCCCGGGTACCAAGCGTGCGGATATCCATCTGATGCTGGATACCAGCCAAGGCTCAGTCCCCATCGACCCCACCGAAGGCGTGTTCAGCATACTCCCGGGATCAGGGAGCGCCGACGGCGTCGGCATCCAGATACTGCACAGCGACAACACTACGCCGATGCCCCTGCAGTCCGAGCAGTTGATCAAGGAACTGGATATTGGCCAAACCGTGCTGCATTTCAATGCCCGCTACGTGCAGACCGAGGCCCGGGTGACACCTGGCGTGGCCGCTGGCGCGCTGAACTTCACCGTTCACTACCGTTGAACAGTGCAAGCCCCTGAACAAGGGGCTTTAGCACAGGGTTGTATCGGGGTGAAATCGAGACGAAAAAAAAGGGACCTGAGGTCCCTTTTTTATCTTACGTTTGGAGCGGGAAACGAGACTCGAACTCGCGACCCCGACCTTGGCAAGGTCGTGCTCTACCAACTGAGCTATTCCCGCATTGTGAAACTTTACCGCTTTCGGCGTGAAGTGCCTTGACGACCTTCACCACCACTGCACCGCATAGACGCCACAGTATTTAAACTGGAGCGGGAAACGAGACTCGAACTCGCGACCCCGACCTTGGCAAGGTCGTGCTCTACCAACTGAGCTATTCCCGCATTTGGCGTCCCCTAGGGGACTCGAACCCCTGTTACCGCCGTGAAAGGGCGGTGTCCTAGGCCACTAGACGAAGGGGACACACTACACTTTTCAGTGCACCAGAACATGAACCTCACGATTCAGCCTGGATTTTCTTTTCCTGCCCCGCCGTTAAGCAGTGCCGGAGAAACTGGAGCGGGAAACGAGACTCGAACTCGCGACCCCGACCTTGGCAAGGTCGTGCTCTACCAACTGAGCTATTCCCGCATTGGCGTCCCCTAGGGGACTCGAACCCCTGTTACCGCCGTGAAAGGGCGGTGTCCTAGGCCACTAGACGAAGGGGACACGCTGCTGGCATTACTGCCTGCTTTCACTCCCTGCTGCGTTTCGCTGTGTGCTTTACGCTGCAAGTGGCGCGCATTCTATGGATGGTTCGGGAAGGCGTCAACCCCTTTGTAGAAATTTATTTAAATCAATGACTTCCGGGTACACCCAGCGCTGTTTTGGCAAGCCTGCCGGGGTTTGGCGTTGATTTTCTGGCGTCAAGTCAGCATTAATGTGCCAGCATCCAGTCATGGCACAGTTTGCCGATAGAAAAAGAGAATGGCTGTCAGGGCCTCTCGCGAGCAAGCTCGCTCCTACACTCAATATGCAAACCTATTCATGAGGCATTAACGGTGACACCACTTCTGATCACCCTGCTCATCGTGGCGGGCATCGCGTTGCTGATCGTGATCGGCTACCTCAACAATGTGGTCGAGAATGGCAAGCTTGAGCGCGCCCGGACGAAGATCGAGCTCGCCGACCGCCTGCGTCGCTGTGGCGAAATTACCGAGACGTTCCCCGGCCAGTTCATGACCCCGGCTCTCAAATTGCTGCTGACCCGCCTGGAGCTGAACCTCAACCAGCGCCTGCTGGCGGTGGACAAGCACAATGCCGAATTCAAGGCGCGCATCGCCGAACTGGAAGGGCTGATTGCCCTGGGCGACAAGCTCCCGGTCTGCAACCCTCCTAACCCGATCCACACCGAGATCAAGGCCAAGGACGTACGTTTCTTGCTGGAGGCGCTGCACAATCAGGTGACCCGCGCAGCCCAGGAAGGCTTCTTGCCAACGACCGAGGCCAAGCACTGGGTCAAGGAGATCCGCCATATCCTGGTGTTGTTGCATATCGAGTTCTTCAACAACCTGGGCCAGCAGGCTTTGCAGAAAGGCCAGCCCGGCCAGGCGCGCCTGGCCTTCGAGCGCGGCGTGCAGTATTTGCGCAAGCAGCCGGAGCCGAAGGTGTATGAAGAGCAGCTGACGTATCTTGAGAAACTGTTGGCCCGGGCCAATGCCCAGGTAATGGACCGCATGGCACCGGCGGAGGACGAGCACAACGAATTGACTGATGGGCTCAAGACCGATGAGGAAGAGACCTGGAAGAAGAAGGTGATCTACGACTGATTGGTTAATCTGTACCGACCTCTTCGCGGGTAAACCCGCTCCTACAAGCGAAGAGGCCGGCACAGGCAACATCGATCAGCAGTCAGTCAACGCCAGAAAGATCGCCGCCAACCGCTCCAGCCCCACCTGGTCCGCTTCGCTGAACCGCCCGACCGTCGGGCTGTCCAGGTCCAGCACGCCAATCAACCTGCCGTCTTTCACCAACGGGATCACCAGCTCACTGTTGGAGGCGCTGTCACAGGCAATGTGGCCTGGGAATGCATGTACATCCTCGACCCGCTGGGTCTGCCGCGTTGCCGCCGCAGCCCCGCACACACCTTTACTGAACGGAATGCGCACACACGCCACCTGGCCCTGGAACGGGCCCAGCACCAGCTCTTCGTTGCGGTTGAGGTAGAACCCCGCCCAGTTCAGGTCGTCCACCTGGTTATACAGAAACGCCGAAAACTGCGCGGCGTTGGCGATGAAGTCACGCTCGTCGGCGAACAGCGCCTGCACTTGCGCCGCCAGCAGGTTGTAGCCGTCGAGGCCGGCGCCACTGGCATTGAGGTCGATCATTTATTTTTGCTCCAGCAATTGCAGCCCGACCCAGTAGCGGGCGAACTGATAGGCACAACGGCCATTACGGTTGCCGCGGCCGGTGGCCCAGCGCACGGCGAGGATGTCGAGTTCTTCGGTGCGCTGCCACACAAGGCCCGCAGGTTGTGCCAACTGGCCAATCCAGTGCTCCACAACGTTCAGGAAATGGTCCTGGGTGAACGGGTAGAACGACAGCCACAGGCCAAAACGGTCAGACAGGGCAATCTTGTCCTCCACTGCTTCACTGGGGTGCAGTTCGCCGTCTACACGCTTCCAGTTCTCGTTGTCGCTTTCCTTCTCGGGCACCAGGTGGCGGCGGTTGGAGGTGGCGTACAGCAGCACGTTTTCCGGGGCCTGCTCCAGCGAGCCGTCGAGCACGCTCTTGAGCACCCGGTAGTCGCCCTCTCCGGCTTCGAACGACAGGTCGTCGCAGAACAGGATGAAACGTTGCGGCAGCTTCTGCAGTTGCTCGACCACGCGCGGCAGGTCGGCCAGATGGTCGCGCTCGATTTCAATCAGGCGCAAGCCGGCGCTGGCGTGCTCGGCCAGCAAGGCACGCACCAACGACGACTTGCCGGTACCGCGCGAGCCCCACAGCAGCGCGTGGTTGGCTGGCAGGCCGTTGATGAACTGGTGGGTGTTGCGGCCCAGCTGGTCGCGCTGTTTGTCGACGCCGATCAGGTCGGTCAGGCGAATGTCCAGGCTGACGTCCAGCGGCAGCAGGTAGCCGCTGCGGCCATCACGCTGCCAGCGCGCGGCCAGGGTGGTGGTCCAGTCGATGTGCGGGCGCTGTGCCGGCAACAGGGGTTCAAGGCGCGCCAGTACCGATTCGGCGCGGTCCAGAAAAGCGATCAAGCGAGCGTCCATGACGACTCCTAACAATTTCAGTTTTTTGGGGCCGCTGCGCGCCCCTTCGCGGGCTTGCCCGCTCCCACGGGGCTTGCCTTCAGCCTGGGGCTAAGCTGTACCTGTGGGAGCGGACAAGCCCGCGAAGGGGCGCCAAGCGGCCCCCGCTTGGCGATCAACTGAAATGAACAGACAGACCCACCAGCAGCCGGGGCTATTCGGCTATGCTTGCGCAGCGCAAGGAACGGGAAACCGGCTCGGGACTCATGGATATCAAGTTCACCAATCGCCTGTCATACAAGCAAGCCCGGTTGACAGTCCTGGTCGGCTTCATCCTGGGAACATTGCTCAGTCTCATCCAGATCGGCATCGATTATGCCAGCGAAGACGCGTCCATCAACCGTGAAGTGAACGCGTTGCTGCAAATCAGCCACAACCCGGCCTCGCGCATCGCCTACAACATCGACTCGGAACTGGCGCTGGAGCTGACCCGTGGCCTGCTGCAGTCGCCGGCCGTCATCCGCGCACGGCTGATCGACAACAACGAAACGGTACTGGCCGATGTCGAGCGGCCCAAGCTGCAAGACCGCTACCGGCCACTCAGCGACTTCCTGTTCGGCGAGCAGCGGCAGTTCAAGGAACGCCTGTACCTGACCCACATGCCAGAGCAATACCTGGGCACCCTGTATCTGGACATCGACACCTTCGCCTTCGGCAGCCGCTTTCTCGACCGTGCCGGCATCACCCTGCTCAATGGTTTCGCCCGCAGCCTGGTGCTCACCGGCATCTTGCTGGCGCTGTTCTACATGATGCTGACCAAGCCGCTGGTGACGGTGATCGGCGCACTCAGCGGCCGCGACCCGCGCAAACCCCGGCAAACGCGCCTGGAATGCCCCCACGGACACGAGCATGACGAAATCGGCGTGCTGGTGAAGGTCGCCAACCAGCAGTTCGTCAGCATGGCCACCGAGATCGAACAGCGGCGCACCGCGGAAAACCGCCTGACCCAGTACCTGAACGAGCTGGAAGACATCGTGTCGGCGCGCACCAACGAGCTCAAGGCCAGCAACAGCAGCCTGAGCCTGTCCAACCAGGAGCTGGAACAAGCCCGCAGCCGAGCGCTGGACATGGCCCAGGCACGCGCCGCCTTCCTGGCCAACATGAGCCACGAAATCCGCACCCCGCTCAACGGCATGCTGGGCATGATCGCCCTGGCGCTGGACAACCCGCTGCCCAGCGAGCAACGCCAGCAACTGGCTATCGCCCATGACTCGGGCAAGGTGCTGGTAGAGCTGCTGAACGATATTCTCGACTTGTCCAAGTTCGATGCCGGCCAGCTTGAGCTGGAACGCATTGCGTTCGACATGGGCTCGATGGTGGAAGACACTGCCAACCTGCTGTCGCAGAACACCGCGCAAAGCGTGGAGCTGACCTGCCTGATCGCCAGCGACTTCCCCAGCAGCGTGCTCGGCGACCCCACGCGTGTGCGGCAGATCGTCAGCAACCTGCTGTCCAACGCGCTGAAGTTCACCCGTTTCGGCCGCGTCGATGTGCGCTTGGTGGCCATTGTCGGTGGTGTGCGTCTGGAGGTACGGGATACCGGCATCGGCATCCCTGAAGACGCCCAGGCGCGCATCTTCCAGCCTTTCACCCAGGCCGGCGCCGGCATCACCCGCCAGTACGGTGGCACCGGCCTGGGCCTGGCGCTGACGCGCAACCTGTGCAAGGCCATGCAGGGCCACCTGCACATTCGCTCCGAGCCGGGCTTTGGCAGCTGTTTTACCGCCGAGTTGCCGTTGACCGTGCATACCGAAGCCATCCCGCCGGCGCCCTTGCATGGCCGTGTGGCAGCACTGAGCGCAGCCGCCAGCGGGCTCAATGAACTGTTGCAGCACTTGCTGCCCGCCTGGGGCCTGACCTACCAGCGCCATGACAGTTGCGCCACGCTGGATGCGGCAGTGATCGACCTGTTGATCACCGACGATGTCGAGCACCTGTTCGAGCTGCGCCCGGCATTGAATACCCCGATTCTGCTGGTGACTGCCTACGGCAACTTCCTGCCCAACGAGCAGTCCCTGGCCTTGGCCCCGCTGCACCAGTTGGCCCGGCCATTGGCACGCAACGCCCTGTACCAGACCCTGCGCCGCACCTTGCAAGGCCATGAGCCCGAACACCCGCTGGCCATCCCGGCCATTACCCAGGAGCAAGGCCGTGCGAGGATCCTGCTGGTAGAGGACAATCCGGTGAACCAGCTGGTGGCCAAGGGCATGCTGGCCAAGCTCGGCTGCCAGGTGCAACTGGCCACCCAGGGCGCGGAGGCCCTTGAGCTGCTGGCGCGTGAGGAATTCGACCTGGTGCTGATGGACTGCAACATGCCGGTGATGGACGGCTACGAGGCCAGCCGGCGTATCCGCCAAAGCGGCCGCTGGCCCGCGTTGCCCATCGTCGCCCTCACCGCCAACGCCATGCCCGAAGAGCGCGAACGCTGCCGGGCGGCGGGCATGAACGACTACCTGGCCAAGCCATTCCGCCGCGAAGAGCTACTGGCCCTGGTCGACCATTGGGTGCCCTTCAGCGGCTGAGCAAACGCTCGATGTCCGCCTCCAGGGCCTGTGGCTTGGTGGTGGGGGCATAGCGCTTGACCTGGCCACTGGCCGGGTCGACCAGAAACTTGGTGAAGTTCCACTTGATCTTCTGGCTACCCAGAATGCCCGGGCCGCGCCGCTTGAGCTCAACGAACAGAGGGTGAGCGCCCGGGCCGTTGACCTCGACCTTGCGAAACAGCGGGAAAGTCACGCCGAAATTACGCTCGCAGAACTGCGCAATTTCCCGCGCATCGCCAGGTTCCTGCTTGCCGAACTGGTTGCACGGAAAGCCCAGTACCACCAGGCCACGGTCGCGGTAGGCCTGCCACAGTTGCTCCAGCCCCTTGTACTGCGGGGTAAAACCGCACTGGCTGGCGGTATTGACCACCAGCAGCACCTTGCCCGGGAAGTCGCCGAGCTTTTTGTGCTCGCCACCCAAGGTTACGCAGGGGATGTCCAGTATCGATGCAGCCATTGTCGGGCTCCGGTCAGTCGCGCGGGCGCAGGTCGATGCACACCGAGTTGATGCAGTAGCGCAGGCCGGTCGGTGGCGGGCCGTCAGGGAACACATGCCCCAGGTGCGCATCGCAACGGGCGCAGGTGACTTCGGTGCGAATCATGCCGTGGGATGTGTCGCGAATCTCGATCATCGCGCTGTCCTCGATCGGCGCGTAAAAACTTGGCCAACCACAGCCAGAGTCGAACTTGGTCTGCGCATCAAACAGCGCCAGGCCGCAGCAAATGCAATGGTAGATGCCATCGCGGCGCTCGCTGTTGTACTTGCCGCTGAATGGCCGTTCGGTGCCCTTGAGGCGGCAGACCTGGTACTGCTCGGGGTCGAGCATCGACCGCCATTCGTCCAGGGTTTTTTCGATCTTTTTCATGTAGAAACCTCGGCAGGCTGAATTTCACCCCACACCGTCTTTTCCGGGGCGCGGGGGGCACGTATATTAGTTGGCTTCGTGTGCCAGGCGTTCAGTCTGGCACCCGCTTCCTGCCCTTTCAAACCTTTCGGCGGGGCGTAGCGCGTTTTCTCAATCGGGATCCCATCATGCAGTTCAGCAAATCGAACAAGCTCGCCAATGTCTGCTACGACATTCGCGGCCCAGTGCTCAAGCACGCCAAACGCCTGGAGGAGGAAGGCCACCGCATCCTCAAGCTGAACATCGGCAACCCGGCGCCGTTTGGCTTCGAGGCGCCTGATGAAATCCTGCAGGATGTGATCCGCAACCTGCCCACCGCGCAGGGCTACAGCGACTCCAAGGGCCTGTTCAGCGCCCGCAAGGCGGTGATGCAGTACTGCCAGCAGAAGGAAATCGAAGGCGTCACCATCGAGGACATCTACCTGGGCAATGGTGTGTCCGAGCTGATCGTCATGTCGATGCAGGCGCTGCTCAACAACGGCGACGAAGTGCTGATCCCGGCCCCCGACTACCCGCTGTGGACAGCCGCCGTGAGCCTGGCCGGCGGCAAGCCGGTGCACTACCTGTGCGACGAGCAGGCCGACTGGTTCCCCGACCTTGAGGACATCAAGGCGAAGATCACCCCGAACACCAAGGCGCTGGTGATCATCAACCCGAACAACCCGACCGGCGCCGTCTACTCCAAAGAACTGCTGCTGGGCATGCTGGAACTGGCCCGCCAGCACAACCTGGTGGTGTTCTCCGACGAGATCTACGACAAGATCCTGTACGACGAAGCCGTGCACATCAGCACCGCCTCGCTGGCCCCGGACCTGCTGTGCCTGACTTTCAACGGCTTGTCCAAGTCGTACCGGGTGGCGGGCTTCCGCTCTGGCTGGCTGATCATCTCCGGGCCCAAGCACCACGCACACAGCTACATCGAAGGCATCGACATGCTGGCCAACATGCGCCTGTGCGCCAACGTGCCGGCCCAGCATGCCATCCAGACCGCGCTGGGCGGATACCAGAGCATCAACGACCTGGTGCTGCCACCGGGGCGCCTGCTGGAGCAGCGCAACCGCACTTACGAACTGCTCAACGATATCCCCGGTGTCAGCTGCGTGAAGCCGATGGGGGCGCTGTATGCGTTCCCGCGGATCGACCCGAAGGTTTGCCCGATTCTCAACGACGAGAAGTTCGCCCTTGACCTGCTGCTGTCGGAGAAACTGCTGATCGTACAGGGGACGGCGTTCAACTGGCCGTGGCCGGACCACTTCCGCGTGGTGACCTTGCCGCGGGTGGATGACCTGGAAGCGGCAATTGGCCGGATCGGCAATTTCCTGAAGGGGTATTCGCAGTAGGGTTCGATGGGGGCGCCGGGGGGGGGGCGACGAGGGGTTCGACGAAAGATTGATGGTGGGGCGTAGATCGAGCGCCGCCCGCGCGGCGCATCGCGAGCTGCGCTCGCTCCTACGTTTGTTTCGGGCCAGTTACGCCTGCGACAGGCGCGCGCGACCGCCGGGCCCGTACCACACGATATCGCGTCATGCACCAAGGCGTTCGCGCGCAAATCCCACAGGAATGATTGGCCCGAAACAAACGTAGGAGCGAGCGCAGCTCGCGATGCGCCGCGCGGGCGGCGCTCGATCTCACAGGCGCCACCCCACTTGCGGCAAACACCCAGCGCCCTTGACGCAGCCCCCAAGCCGAAGGTTTCTTACATCCTGCAACGCTCTATCCCACAGCCCCCGAGCCATCCTCTGCCATACTCCGCCGTACACAGTTTGAAATAGTCCCCCGATTGAATCGGCGCGGCAGGCCCCTTATATACCCCGCAGTAAGCGACAACTCATCCGTCAGGAGAACGTAACAACCATGATGCGCATTCTGTTGTTTGTAGCCACCAACCTCGCGGTGGTGCTGGTTGCAAGCATTACCCTGAGCCTGTTCGGTTTCAACGGGTTCATGGCCGCCAACGGGGTCGATCTGAACCTCAGCAGCCTGCTGGTGTTCTGCGCCGTGTTCGGCTTTGCCGGCTCCCTCGTCTCGCTGTTCATCTCCAAGTGGATGGCGAAGATGACCACCGGCACCCAGATCATCAGCCAGCCGCGCACCCGCCACGAGCAGTGGCTGCTGCAAACGGTCGAAGAGCTGTCCCGCGAAGCGGGCATCAAAATGCCCGAAGTGGGTATCTTTCCGGCGTACGAGGCCAACGCCTTCGCCACCGGCTGGAACCGCAACGACGCGCTGGTAGCGGTGTCTCAGGGCCTGCTGGAGCGTTTCTCGCCCGATGAAGTGCGTGCGGTACTGGCCCACGAAATCGGCCACGTTGCCAACGGCGACATGGTCACCCTGGCGCTGGTACAGGGCGTGGTGAACACCTTCGTGATGTTCTTTGCACGCATCATCGGCAACTTTGTCGACAAGGTCATCTTCAAGAACGAAGAGGGCCAAGGCATTGCCTACTATGTGGCGACCATCGTTGCCGAGCTGATCCTTGGCATCCTGGCCAGCATGATCGTGATGTGGTTCTCGCGCCGCCGCGAATTCCGCGCCGACGAAGCCGGTGCGCAACTGGCCGGTACCGCGGCAATGATCGGCGCCCTGCAACGCCTGCGGGTGGAACAAGGCCTGCCGGTGCACATGCCCGACACCATGAAGGCCTTCGGCATCAATGGCGGCCTCAAGCACGGGCTGGCCGGGTTGCTGATGAGCCACCCACCGCTGGAAGACCGCATCGAGGCCCTGCGTCAGCGCGGCTGATTCACCTGATAAAAACAAAGGGCGACTTCGGTCGCCCTTTTTTATTTCCGGCCTTACGCAGCCATCTGTGGGAGCGGGCGCGCCCGCGAACACCGGCAAAGCCGTTGCCATCTACCGCGTCGCCTGTTTCGCGGGCACGCCCGCTCCCACATGGGCCGGGTCAGCCTGCCCTACCTGCTTACCGGCTGAGCCGGTACACCCGCTCCAACAAACTCGATGCCCCGGCCTGCACAAACTTTGGACTCTCCTCAATCACCTCCACTGCCTCCAACTGCTCCACCTGCCACCCCGCAAACCCCTGCCTCAGCTCTCCATCCCCTACCGAAAACGGCGGCCCGGCCAACAACGACTGGTCATACTCCAACGTCACCACCAACCCACGGCAATTCGCCGGCAGCAAACCCGACAACAGCTGCATATACCGCGCACGCATCTGCACCGGCAGCGCAATCACCGCCGCCCGGTCATACAGCCCCACGCAGCCAGCCACATCCTCTGCCCGCAAGGCAAAGAAGTCGCCACACCACAGCTGTACATCTCCACTGCGCCAAACCTCGAATGCGCCCTGCTGCCGCACTTCGGCCTCAAGCCCGTGCTCACGGAAAAAATCCTCCACCGCCCGCCGCGACAGCTCTACACCCAATACGCGATAGCCCTGCCCAGCCAGCCAGGCCAGGTCCAGGCTCTTGCCGCACAGAGGCACCAGCACGCGGCTGCCCGGTGCCAACTGCAACAAGGGCCAGTACGTCTGCAGATAGGGGTTCACCTGCGCCTGGTGAAAGCCGATCTGATTGTCGGCCCACCGTTGTTGCCAGAACGCTGGCTCCATGATCACTCCCGATTTTTAGATGATTTGTCGGTAAAACTTGGTTTGGATTTCGATCTGTAGTTAATCGAAGATGGTTGCATCTTAACCTTCAGGACCCCGTCATGCTGCCCAGCCTGTTTATTTCCCACGGTTCCCCCATGCTTGCCCTGCAACCCGGCGCCAGCGGGCCGGCGCTATCCGGGTTGGCCAACGCGCTACCCCGGCCGAAAGCGATCGTGGTGGTGTCGGCACACTGGGAAAGCCGCGAGCTGCTGGTCACCGGCAGCGCACAGCCCGAAACCTGGCACGACTTCTACGGCTTCCCACCAGCCCTGTATGCGGTGCAGTACCCGGCGCCGGGCGAGCCCGGGCTTGCTGGCCAGGTCAGTGAGCGGTTGAAGGCTGCGGGGCTACCCGCGCGGCTGGACATGCAGCGCCCATTCGACCATGGCGCCTGGGTGCCACTGTCGCTGATGTACCCGGATGCGAGCATTCCCGTGGTGCAGGTTTCACTGCCCAGCCACATGGGGCCTGCACTGCAGCTGAAGGTGGGCCAGGCACTGGCGGGGTTGCGTGCCGAGGATGTACTGCTGATAGGTTCGGGCAGCATTACCCACAACCTGGGTGAGCTGGACTGGCATGCAGGGCCGGATGTGATTAAGCCATGGGCCCTGGCGTTCAGGGATTGGGTGGTAGACCGGCTGCAGGAGGATGACCAGGCGGCGTTGCTGGATTACCGGCAGCAGGCACCGTTTGCGCTGCGCAACCATCCCAGTGATGAGCATTTGCTGCCGCTGTTCTTTGCCCTCGGGGCCGGGAGCAAGTTCGGCGTGGTGCATCAGGGGTTTACCCTGGGCGCGCTGGGGATGGACATCTATCGGTTCGACTGAAGGGCCTCTTCGCGGGCAAGCCCGCTCCTACAGGTACTGAAATCTGTGGGGT
>NZ_JBICJS010000112.1:0-87009 GCF_043103305.1 Pseudomonas sp. YQ_5
TGGGGGATTTGCGCGCGGGCGCTTTGGGGCATGTCGCGATATTGCGCCGAACAAACAAAACGGCCGCGCGCGCCTGTCACGGGCGTTACTGGCCCAAAACAGACGTAGGAGCGAGCGCAGCTCGCGATGCGCCGCGCGGGCGGCGCTCGATCTACCCGACACCCCAAAAATCAAGGCAAGCACCAGGCAGCCCTGGCACGACCTCCAGCCAGACGCAGGGCAAACATCAATGCCCAGCCGTCTTCGAAAACAGCTGAATCACCACCACGCCACCCACGATCATGGCCATGCCAAGCATCGCCGGCATATCCAGCTTCTGCCCATAGATCACCAGCGCCGCCACACTGATCAGCACAATCCCCAGACCCGACCAGATGGCATAGGCAATCCCCACCGGAATGCTGCGTACCACCAGCGTCAGCATCCAGAACGCAATGCCATAGCCAACCACCATCAGCAGCAGTGGCAACGGCGTGCTCAGGCCTTTCACCGCCTTCATCGAGGCGGTGGCGATGACTTCGGCGCATATGGCAATGGCGAGGTAGGTATAGGCATTCATGGCGGGATCCTCCGTTACTGAGCGGGCATTCTAGACGTTGCCTGGATGGGGTAAAGTCATTACCTATCAATTTGGGAGATAGGTTGATGGCCGAGCAGTGGAACCTTGAACAATTGCGTACCTTTCTGCGCGTTGCAGAACTGCGCTCGTTCTCCGCGGTGGCACGTGAGCAGCACAAAGCCCAGTCGGCGATCAGCAGTGCCATCGCGCTGCTCGAAACCGACCTAGGGGTCACCCTGTTCGAGCGCAGCAGCGGCCGGCAACCGAAATTGACTGAAAACGGCAGCGCCTTGCTGGAAGACGCCCGCGAATTGTTACGCCAGTGCGAACGCCTGGATGGCCGCGCCTTGGCCCTGATGCGCGGGCAGGAGGCCTTGCTGCGGGTCGCGCAGGACGAAGCCATGCCATATCAGCCGGTGATCGACAGCCTTGACGAACTGGCTAGCCGCTACCCGTTCCTGGAGGTGCAATTGGCCAGTGGAGCCCAAGGCGATGTGGCGCGCAAGCTGGTGGAGCGGCGCGCCGATCTGGGCCTGTTCTTCCTCCACGAAAGCATCCCGGCTTCCTTGGAACGCCGTGCCTTGGGCAGCGTGGAGATGGTCACGGTGTGCGCGGCCGGCCACCCGCTGGCAGGCGAAGGCCGGGTCACCCGCCAACAATTGGCCCGCCACCGGCAGTTGCTGATCACGCCACAACAAAGCGGCTACCCCGGCGGCGAGGCGATCAGCCCGCAGGTATGGCGTGCCGACAGCTTCTACGCCATGGCCGAACTACTGATGCGCGGCCTGGGCTGGGCCTGGTTACCCCGGCATGTGGTGCAGTACCCGACCTACCAGGCGCACATGGTCGAACTGGACAGCGATTGGCGGCCGCCGGCTTTGGTGGCGGAGCTGGCCTGGCGCCGTGATGAGCCTCTGGGCCCGGCCGCGCAGTGGCTGGCCGAGCGCTTTGCAGTGCACCTTCGCGCGATCGGGTAGAATTCGCCGCCATGAACAGAACTCTCTATACCTTGTTGTTTCACCTGGGCCTGCCGCTGGTTGCGCTGCGCCTGTACCTGCGCGCGCGCAAGGCGCCGGCCTATGGCCAGCGTATCGGCGAGCGTTTTGCTTTCAAGCTGCCGGCCATGCGCCAGGGTGGCATCTGGGTGCATGCGGTATCGGTGGGCGAGAGCATTGCGGCCGCACCCATGGTGCGTGCCTTGCTCAAGGCTTATCCGGAGCTGCCGATCACACTGACCTGCATGACCCCTACCGGCTCTGAACGCATCCGCGCCATGTTCGCCGACGAACCGCGCGTGCAGCATTGCTACCTGCCCTACGACCTGCCTTGGGCGGCGGGGCGTTTTCTCGAACATGTGCAGCCTAAGCTGGGCATCATCATGGAAACCGAGCTTTGGCCCAACCACATTCACCAGTGTGCCAGGCGCGGCATTCCGGTGGCGCTGGCCAATGCGCGCTTGTCCGAGCGCTCGGCCCGTGGCTATGGGCGCTTTGCCAGGCTCACCCGGCCGATGCTGGCCGAGATGAGCCTGATTGCCGTGCAAACCGAAACCGAGGCCCAGCGCTTCCGTGACCTGGGCGCACGCCCTGAGCGCGTGCAAGTCACCGGTTCGATCAAGTTCGACCTGAAGATCGACGAACAGCTGCTGCCGCGCGCCAAGGCATTGCGTGAACAGTGGGGGGGCGGCCAGCGCCCTGTGTGGATCGCCGCCAGCACCCACGAAGGTGAAGATGCCTTGATCCTGCAGGCGCATCGGCAGTTGTTGCAGGTGCATGGCGATGCCTTGCTGATCCTGGTGCCGCGCCATCCCGAGCGCTTCAATGCAGTGCATGCGCTGTGCAGCGAGCAGTTCACCACCGTGCGCCGCTCTGCCGGCACGCTGGTCGATGCGCAAACGCGGGTATTGCTGGGCGACACCATGGGCGAACTGCTGTTCCTGTATGCCCTGGCCGACATTGCCTTCGTCGGTGGCAGCCTGGTGCCGACCGGTGGGCACAATCCGTTGGAACCTGCGGCGCTAGCCTTGCCGGTGCTCATGGGGCCGCATGTGTTCAACTTCCTCGAAATCAGCGCGATGCTGCGCGAGGCGGGTGCGTTGCAGCAGGTGGATGATGCTGACGGGCTGGCCGGCGCGGTGCGCCGTCTGGTGGAACTGCCGCAGGATGCCCAGCGCATGGGCGAGGCGGGCAGGGCGGTGATGCGGGCCAATCAGGGGGCTTTGCAGCGATTGCTCGAGGGTCTGGGGGCCTTGATCCGCTGATAATCGACATATCCACTCAAAGACCCGGTCTAGAGTGGGTATGTCTGATTCTGGTTATTTATTCCTACGGCGTAAGTTATAACTTCCTACACTGGATTTCTTGCCGTTAGGAAACTTCCTACGAATAGACTTTAAAAGTCAGAAGTGTCACACGCTTGTGTCGGAAGCTTGTAGGACGTTTGTCCTATTGCTTCGGGCTAGTATCGCCTCATGTCCGGTTTTCATAAGAGGTGGCGTGATGGCTGATTTATCTGATGGCAATGCCAACACTATTGAAAGTGGGCTGGTGTGTCTTATCACGCTGGCGCGATACCATGGTGTTGCCGTCTCTGCCGAGCAGTTGCAGCACGATCATGCAGCAGCGGGTGAGCGTTTCTCTACCTGCACACTACTTCGGGAATTTCAGCAACTTGGCCTCAAGGCCAAACACCGCAGCGTCGATCCGGCCCGGCTGCAGCATACGCCCTTGCCCGCTATTGCAGTGGATACGCGTGGTGAATACTTCATCATCGCGCGTGTGGAGGGCGAGCAGGTTCTGGTGCAGGCCCCCCATTCCCGCGCGCCGCAAGCGCTGACCCTCGCGGAACTGGTGGTGCGCTGGTCGGGAGAACTCATTCTGGTTCGCTCCGATGCCCAGTTGCCCCTCGGGCTGTCGCGCTTCGACTCATCATCCGCCTAGCCCACAAAGCCATTGAAGATGAGAAGCGGGGATTGGTTTATAGCGCTCGAGTCCGCCTGGGTAAGGAAATAATGCGTGTAGGAAAGCAGGATGTTCCGTTGACGGCGGGTATGTCAGTGCGTGCGGAGGTTATTACGGATAAGCGCAAGGTTATAAGTTATTTCCTAAGGCCTTTGCGGAGACATGTGCAGGAAAGTTTAACGGAGCGCTAAGTGATTACTTGTGAGGGCGATAACAGATGGACGCGAATCAGCTACGAGAAAAAAGCGGCTGGAGAATGCTGTACGAAATTATATGGAATGCACTGAGGGTTAGCGCAGCCGTCGCGTTGTGTCTTCCCGCGAGCTGTGTTGCTTTAGTAGTGGCGACTGTTGCTTTAAGCGAGAAATCGAAGCCGGTCGCACCCCCAGCACCAAAAGTATGTGGTGTGGTGTCCGGTGTTGTGTATGAGTTTTCAAGCGAATATGTTCCTTTCTGGCCGGAATATGAGGATAAAGGAAGTTATAAGAGAGGGGCTGGCGGCGTTGATAGAGGGTGTGAATCAAATTTATATTCTTTAAGTCTGGCCATGAACTGGCCTGAGTTAACACCGGGAAACTATTTCTCAGAGACGTTTAGTGGAATCGTAGTGACGATTGAACCATGGCCCGCCGGTGAGAGGGGACTGCGCGAAACCTTTGATTTTTTCATTTCCGAGGCAACTTATAAGCAACGAGAGGCCAAGGTGTTTGATAGACAATTAGGTTTGAATCGAGTGGAGGGTGTTGATAGCGTTTTCCCCAATTCACCACGGATGATTTTTTGGTCTGAAAAAAATGGGTACATGGAGCAAATTGGAAGGTGTAGTTGGAGTAAGTATAGGTCTAAATATCATCGATGTCATTTTAGATATTTGCTGGAGGACAGTAAAGCTATTGTAAAGATTGATTTTGGATGGGACGAATTAAGCGAGTGGGGTGAGATGGTGTCGCGTGTCAAGAGCTTCTTGGCATCTAATGGCGTGTAAGGGTAATTTTTAATGATGAAGCTAACCTCTTTTGATCAGGGACGGTAAGTGGAAATTAAAGTGGAGATGTTGACGTTTGCCAAGTACGGCGGTGTCCAAGGGGGTGGAGAGTATTTCTGATGACGATATTGAAGATGAGCGGCTCGGCCTGATGTATAGCGCTCGAATAGAGCTGACCAAGGAAATTTTACGCGTAGGGGATAAAGACGTACCGTTGACGGCAGGCATGGCTGTGCGTGCAGAAGTGATTGTGGATAGGCGCAGGGTTATCAGTTTCTTCTTGAGTCCCCTGCAGCGGCATGCAAAGGAAAGTCTGAAGGAGCGGTAAATGAAATATAAAAATGCGTGCATTGTATATAGAGCGGCTTGGAACTTGCTGCGGATCTGTAGTGCAATAATTTTGGCTAGCATGGCGAGTTGCTGTGCTGTCGGTCTCGGTGGTTCAGATGCGTTTGGGGCTGGGAGCAGCATTTCCGTGTTGTGCGAAAGAAATTTTGAAAAAGTTTATGCATTGTCTGAAGCGAAGTTTGCTTAGTGGCTGATATGGGTAGACTGGCTCTAGGGAGGGGTGATGATTAGTTGCAGGTATATCTTTCTCTTTGTGAAGGTGCTGTTCGGAAAGCTAATTGCGCTGTGTAGAAGATTTGGTTTGGTGCTGTGGGGTTTTAGCAAATTGTTGTTGTTGCTAAGTGTGGCGTGGTTGTTGGTCGCCATTGTTATTACCCCGACTTGGGCGCCGAAGAAGCTGACGACCCCTAATCCAATGGTGTGTGGAAAGATCTCGGGTGTTGTTTATGAGCTCCCTAGGAAGTATGTGATCTATTGGCCTGAGTATGAGGGTAAGAGTTCTTGGGAGCCGGGATTTACAAATAACAAAAAAGGCTGTGGTGCAAACTTGGTGTCACTCTATATGGCAATGAGTTGGCCGGAGATGCAGCCCGTCTCTTACGGTGAGGCGACGTCTTTTCGCTTTGATGGGATATCGGTCGCAATTGAGCCTTGGCTGCATGGGGAAGCAGGGTTGAGAAAACAGCTCCAGCATTACCTTCGTGAAACACCTGCGGCTGTAGTTCAGGCTAGCAAGCTGAACGAAGATCTCGGTCTAAATTTTCTTGAGGGAGTTGATAGTGCATTTCCTAATCAGCGCAAGGGCTTTTTCTGGCTGGAGACCAAGGGGCGCATGCAATACATCGGTTATTGCAACTGGGTGGAGCCCAAGGCCAATTACTCGCGTTGCTATTTGGAGTTTTTGATACCCGGAGGGGATGCAATTGTTAATGTGGAGTTTTTATGGGGGAGGCTTGGGGAGTGGCATAACATTGCTTTGGAAGTGGGTGAGTTTTTCATGAATGCTGTGAGGTATGGGGTCGATAAATGATCAGGATGGAAATGTCCGATGTGGAAGAGGCGCGTCAGGCTTAGCGTGGTAAGAGGGCTGGCTCTTGTGAGTGTTGATTTTTTGCGAGGTGAGTTGAGGTGTGTGGTTAATAGAATTGAAGAATTGCAAGGCGAGGTGTAAGGCAAGGAGAAAGGAAATGATCAAAGTTAGATTCAGTCCTCTTTTGGTTGCATGTCCGAGAAAGCTTGAAGGAGCGCTAAGTCATTATGAGAAAAATACCATGTTTGTTTTTCCTATGGGCTTGGAGTTTTTTGAGGCTTTGCTCCGCTGTACTCTTGTTGATTCCCGTGCTGATGATGATAGTTGTGGCCTGGAAGAGCGAACCTTGGAATCCAGGGGAGAAGGTAACGTTTGATCCTTTCGTGTGCGGCAGAATTTCAGGGGAAGTGTATAAGTTCTCGAGGTTGTACTTTCCATTTTGGCCAGAATATGAGGGTAAGAGCTCTTTTGATTCTGGCTTTATTTATAACAAAAAAGGCTGTGACGCAAACCTAGTATCTGTATTTTTGTCAATGACCTGGCCAGAGCTCGAGCCGGCGGATGACAGTTTAGTGTTCCGGCAGGGCTTGGAGCATGAGGGGCTGTTGGTCGCAGTGGCCCCGATAACTGCAAGAGAGGGGGATTTACGGCGTCAACTCGAGTTTCTTTTGCGGAAAAGCCCAGCAGAAACAATAACGCTTGCAGAGTACGATGAGTCAAGCAGCCTCTATCGTGTAGAGGCGCGTGACACGATTTTTGAAAATCACAAGAAGCTTATCTATTGGCAGGGTGAGCACGATGACTTGGCTGCTGTGGGGTATTGCAGTTGGCGCCCGAAAGTGCCGAATTACTATTCGTGTGAAATGACCTTTGTGGTGTTTGGAGACGTACTAGTCGAGGTGATAATGCGCCCTGATAAGTTAATGCGGTGGTTGGAAGTGAGGCGCTCGTTGGTCGATTTTTTAATTAATAGCAGAAGATGAGGTGGCAAATGTCAGTGTTGACCAAAGAAGATATAGCGGCTGCGCGTAAAATTTTTGAGTCCAAAGGTGTTGGCGATATGTATGACTATATGGCTATGAAGGGGGATCGATATGCCGTACTTGCCAATGGCGTTGCTAACCGGTTGCCGTGCCAGAAATTTCCGCCCTTTCCGCAGGGGCGTCGCTGTTTGCTGTCGAGCACTCGCTACCGAACCTGGGGAATCTTGTTGATGCAATGGCTGCGTTCGCCCCTGAACCTGCGGGGCCTGCGCTAATTGGTGATATGTCGGCTCAACGCATCGACTCGACGATTGCCGTAGCCGCCTAGGCGTTGTCGTTCAGGGCTGGAGTGATTTTGGAGGCCTATCGCCAGCGAGCCAGCTCCCACAGGTGCATCATGCCTTCAGGCCTGGCACGGTACGTGTGGGAGTGGGCTTGCCCGCGAATGGTCCAGCCCCTATCTCAAGGCCTGCGCTCGAAGTTCTTGGCCGCTGCTGCCGCCAGGTCCGGTGGCAGGAAGTCCTTGTCCGGGTTGTAGTCAGGTTTCAGGTAGCGCTTCAGGTCCTGTAGGTCTTGCGGGCTCAGGGTGCCGGCTGCCTGCTTCAGGCTCAGGTTGTCGAGAATGTAGTCGTAACGGCTATTGTTGTAGTCGCGCACCGAGGTGTACAGCTGGCGCTGGGCATCAAGCACGTCGACGATGTTGCGGGTACCGACCTGGTAGCCGATTTCGGTGGCTTCCAGCGCGCTTTGGTTGGAAATGATCGACTGCTTGCGCGCCTGTACCTGTTCCACATCGGTGTTCACTGCGCGGTGCAGGTTGCGGGTGTTTTCCACGACCTGGCGGCGCAGGCTTTCACGCTGTTGCTCGCTCTGGCTCAGGCGCTGGTAAGCCTCGCGTACCTGCGAGCTGGTCAGGCCGCCGCTGTAGATCGGGATATTCAGTTGCAGGCCAACGCTGGTCTGCTCGACGTCGCCGCTGTAGCGCACCCCCAGTTGCGATGGGTTGGTAAAGCCGAGGCTGTCGTTGTCACCCTTCTGGTACTTGGCCACGGCGTCCAGGGTCGGGGCATGCCCGGCCTTGCGCTGACGCAGGGTCTCTTCTGCGGCAGAAACCGCGTAGTTGGTGGCCAGCAGGTTGAGGTTCTGGCGCCCGGCGGTTTCGACCCAGGCTTTGGCATCGTTGGGCGTTGGCACTTGTACCGGCAGGCTATGCACTACGCCTTGGATAGAGGTGTACTCACGGTTGGTCAGGGTCACCAGGGCCTCGAAGGCATCCTGCACCTGGCGTTCGGCGATAATCCGGTTGGCGCGTGCAGTGTCATAACTGGCTTGGGATTGCAGCACGTCGGTCTTGTCCGAAAGGCCCACGTCGAAACGCTCGTTGGACTGGTCCAGCTGGCGCTTGAACGCGGCTTCTTCTGCCTTGGTGGCGGCCAGGTTGTCCTGGGCGCGGAGGACGGCGAAGTAGTTTTGCGCGGTTTGCAGGATCAGGTTTTGCTCGGTCGCCGACAGCTCCAGTGCTGCCTGTTCGTTGACGGCTTCGGCGGCTTGCAACTGGAACCAGCGATCAGCGCGGAAGATGGGCTGGGCCAAAGTTGCGCTCCAGGAGTTGCCGCTGCGATTGGACGTCATGGAAGGCTCGTCCAGCTTGGTGCGGGTGTTCATCATCTCGGCACCGGCCGACAGGTTTGGCAGCAACCCGGCGCGGGCCTGCGGCACCACTTCGCGGCGCGCCCCGTAATCGGCGCGTGCGGCAGCCAGGTCGGCGTTGTTGTCCACTGCCTCCTGGTAGACGCTGACCAGATCGGTCTTGACTGTCGAGGGCACGTCCGCTGCCCAGACCACTCCGTTGGACGCACAAGACACGGCTATCGCCAGTGAGAGTTTGCGCAGCATAGAGGCAATCCTTGTACGAAATTTAATTACTGAACTGTTGAGTATCGAACGATGGGCCAGTGTAGTGCCATGCGCACCCGGCAACAATCGCTCGGTGTGCCTTTCATCATCCGCGCATTTACCTGCTTGGCTTTGCCGACCACTCCAGTCTAGACTGCGCATGTTCTTGTCGGGGTGCCTTGAAGCAAAGGCTGAGATCGCAGAGGTGCGGATCCCGTTGAACCTGATCAGGTTAGCGCCTGCGTAGGGAACAAGATTGCTCACCTTCCCGGGGAGCCTCTTGTGCCAGGTCCGGGATTGTCACAGCTGCATACAGCTTCAGGCACCCCCATATCCGGCACTGCACCCAAAGAGGGTGCGTCCGCGCGTTTCAGGTTCACCCCGACATTCCACTGCTAGGAAGCCGTCAGGAGAGCCTGTGATGACCAAACAAGAAAAAACGATCAACCTCAGCGAATCGGCACAAGTCGATCAGCAGTCCGTACAACCGTTCCCGCGTTCGCGCAAGGTGTATGTCGAAGGCTCGCGCCCGGACATCCGCGTCCCCATGCGTGAAATCAGCCTGGATGACACCCCGACCGATTTCGGCGGCGAGGCCAACGCCCCGGTGCTGGTGTATGACACTTCTGGCCCGTACACCGACCCCGATGTGATCATCGACGTGCGCAAAGGCCTGGCCGATGTGCGTTCGGCTTGGATCGAAGCCCGCGGTGACACCGAGCGCCTGGAAGGCCTGAGCTCCGACTTCGGTCAGCAGCGCCTGAACGATGCAGAGCTGGCCAAGCTGCGTTTCGCCCATGTGCGCAACCCGCGCCGGGCCAAGGCCGGCGCCAACGTCTCGCAGATGCACTATGCCCGTCAGGGCATCATCACCGCCGAGATGGAATACGTGGCCATCCGCGAAAACATGAAGTTACAGGAGGCCCGCGCCGCCGGCCTGCTGAATGAGCAACATGCCGGCCACAGCTTCGGGGCCAACATCCCGAAAGAAATCACCCCTGAATTCGTTCGCCAGGAAATCGCCCGTGGCCGCGCGATCATTCCGGCCAATATCAACCACCCGGAAGTAGAGCCGATGATCATCGGCCGCAACTTCCTGGTGAAGATCAACGGCAACATCGGCAACAGCGCCCTGGGTTCCTCGATCGAGGAAGAGGTGGCCAAGCTGACCTGGGGCATCCGCTGGGGCTCGGACACGGTCATGGACCTGTCCACCGGCAAGCACATCCACGAAACCCGCGAGTGGATCATTCGCAACTCGCCGGTGCCGATCGGTACCGTGCCGATCTACCAGGCCTTGGAAAAGGTCAACGGCGTGGCAGAGGACCTGACCTGGGAACTGTTCCGCGACACCCTGATCGAGCAGGCCGAACAGGGCGTGGACTACTTCACCATTCACGCCGGTGTGTTGCTGCGCTATGTGCCCCTGACCGCCAAGCGGGTCACCGGCATCGTCAGCCGCGGTGGCTCGATCATGGCCAAGTGGTGCCTGGCGCACCACAAGGAAAACTTCCTGTACACCCACTTCGACGAAATCTGCGAAATCATGAAGGCCTACGACGTCAGCTTCTCGCTGGGCGACGGCCTGCGCCCTGGCTCGATTGCCGACGCCAACGACGCCGCGCAATTCGGTGAGCTGGAAACCCTCGGCGAGCTGACCAAGATTGCCTGGAAGCACGACGTGCAATGCATGATCGAAGGCCCCGGCCACGTGCCGATGCAATTGATCAAAGAGAACATGGACAAGCAGCTGGAGTGCTGCGACGAGGCGCCGTTCTACACCCTCGGCCCACTGACCACCGACATCGCACCGGGTTACGACCACATCACCTCGGGTATTGGTGCGGCGATGATCGGTTGGTTCGGTTGCGCCATGCTCTGCTACGTCACGCCGAAGGAGCACCTGGGCCTGCCGAACAAGGACGACGTCAAGACCGGCATCATCACCTACAAGATCGCCGCGCATGCCGCCGACCTTGCCAAGGGCCACCCGGGTGCACAGATTCGCGACAACGCCTTGTCCAAGGCGCGTTTCGAGTTCCGTTGGGAAGACCAGTTCAACCTGGGCCTCGACCCGGACACCGCCCGTGCTTTCCATGACGAGACCCTGCCGAAGGAATCGGCCAAGGTCGCGCACTTCTGCTCGATGTGCGGGCCGAAGTTCTGCTCGATGAAGATCACCCAGGAAGTGCGTGAGTACGCTGCCAAGATCGAGGCCGTGGATGTGACGGTCGAGCAAGGCATGCGTGAGCAGGCCGAGCGGTTCCGCCAGGAAGGCAGCCAGCTGTACCACAAAGTCTAAACCGCAGCACCTTACCCTGTGGGAGCGGGCTTGCCCGCGAAGCAAGCACTGCGGTGCATGGCACCGGCTTTGCCGGTGTTCGCGGGCAAGCCCGCTCCCACAGGGTGGTGCATGCCACTCACCATCATTCCTGCGGACATGACAATGACATCACCCAGCCAGTTCTCTCCCGACCATCCAATCCCCATCCAGCAGCGCATCTTCGGTGCTCGCGACCTGTTTTCATTGTGGTTTTCCCTCGGCATCGGCCTGATGGTGCTGCAGGTCGGTGCCATGCTGGCGCCAGGCCTGGGCCTTGCTGGCGCAGTGCTGGCCATCGCCCTGGGCACCGGTGTCGGTGTGCTGTTGCTGGGCGCCGCCGGGGTTATCGGCAGCGACACCGGCCTGTCTGCCATGGGCACCCTGAAACTTAGCCTGGGCAGCCATGGCGCGCGCTTGCCGGCGCTGCTCAACTTGCTGCAACTGGTGGGTTGGGGCGCCTTCGAGATCATCGTCATGCGCGATGCCGCCAGCTTGCTGGGGGCGCGGGCGTTCGGTGAGGAGAGTGCCTGGAACAGCCCCATGCTCTGGACCCTGTGTTTTGGTGCCCTGGCCACCCTGTTGGCCGTCAGCGGGCCACTGGCCTTCGTGCGCAAGGTGTTGCGCGCCTGGGGTATCTGGTTGTTGCTGGGCGCTTGCCTGTGGCTGACCTGGAACCTGTTCGCCAAGGCCGACCTGGCCGAACTGTGGAACCGTGCCGGGGATGGTTCGATGTCGCTGGCGGTTGGCTTCGATATCGTCATCGCCATGCCGCTGTCCTGGCTGCCGCTGATCGCTGACTACTCGCGCTTTGCCCGCAATGGCAAGCATGTGTTCGGCGGCACGGTCGTTGGCTACTTCATTGGCAACACCTGGCTGATGAGCCTGGGCGTGGCCTACACGCTGGCGTTCGCCGCCAGTGGCGAAGTCAATGCGCTGTTGCTGGCCCTGGCGGGCGCCGGTATGGGGATCCCGCTGCTGCTAATTCTGCTGGACGAGTCGGAAAAGGCCTTCGCCGACATCCACTCGGCGGCGGTTTCCACCGGTGTGCTTATACCGCTGAAGGTCGAGCACCTGGCGTTGGCCATCGGCGTGTTGTGCACCCTGATCGCCCTGTTGGCGCCACTGGCACAGTACGAAAACTTCCTGTTGCTGATCGGTTCGGTGTTCGCGCCGCTGTTCGGCGTGGTGCTGATGGACCACTACGTGGTCCGTCGACGCCGTCTGCCAGCGCAGGTCAATGGCTTGCACTGGCAGGCGTTGGTGGCCTGGTTTGCCGGGGCGGTGGCCTATCACCTGATTGCCGCCAAGGCGCCGGAACTGGGCGCGACCCTGCCAGCATTGCTGCTGGCAGGTGTGCTGCATGGGTTACTGAGCCTCAGCCGCGGCCGGGAAACAGCTCAGGCTTGAGTACGCCATTCAGGCGCGGGTAGGGGATCTTCAGTTCCACGTGGCCCATGGAGTAGGGCGCGATGGCATAGACCTCGTACTTGACCACTACCGCGCCGTACGTCAGGGCGACGTGCGGCGATTTCTTGAATGGCCAGGTCTTGACGAACTCGGCATCCTTGTCCATGCCCACGCTCATCAGCCAGGCGCGGTGCGATTCTTCGACGGTTTTCCAGAAGGTGTCTTCCTGGCCGGGCACCAGCATGTCCTGCAGGGTCAGCACCTTGTCCAGCTTGCGTGAATAGTTGATGAAGCCGCGGCCGGGCATGCCGTGGGCGCCACCGCTGTCCAGGTAGCTGGACAACTCGATGATCACCAACCCGTCATGCTGTTCGCGTACCTTGGCTTGCAAGTAACTGCTGTTACGTTTGTCGGCGCTGGCCAGATATTGCTGTTCGTAGGCCTGCAGGGTGCCTGGCGCGGTGCCATGCTGATTGTCTTCGGTCAGTTGCAGCAGGCGTTTTTCGACGATGCCGTCGAGCTTGGGCAGGGCCGGGAAGTGGATCATGTCGATGTTCACCAGCGGGCAGTCGCTCTCGCTGCAGCCGGGTTTGACGTGCTCCCAGGCGTCGCGCTTGACCTCGAGCGGGGCCCGGTAGTTGGGCGTGAACAGGCTCTGGCAGGCGCCCAGAGCGAGTGCCAGCACGGCCACGGAAGTCAGTTTGACAAGTGTCATGATGATCCTTGCAGAACAGGGAAAAGTCGGCCTTTGACCGTCTGCGCGGCCTTCAGTTCGCCACTAAGCTAACAGAGTGAAGGGCTGCTGTCCCGAGTGCGCCAGCGGTTGCTGGAAAGGGATGAAACCAACAGGCGTGCGGAGTAGGATGGCGCGAAGCAGTATTCGAGGTAATGAGGATTTCCATGTCAGACGCGTTGAACGCTGTGCCCAAGGGCTTCGAAATCATCGAGCGGGCCAATTGCTTCCAGGGCTTTTACAAGCTCGACAAGTTACGCCTGCGCCACGAGCTATTTGCCGGTGGCATGGGGCGCGAGATCAGTCGCGAGCTGTTTGTGCGCCACGATGCGGTATGCGTGCTGCCTTACGACCCTGCGCGCGATGAAGTGGTGCTGATCGAACAGTTCCGCGTGGGCGCACTGGACAAGGTCGCCAACCCTTGGCTGATCGAGATGGTTGCCGGGCTGATCGACAAAGACGAGCAGCCCGAGGAAGTCGCCCATCGCGAGGCCGAAGAAGAAGCAGGCCTGACGTTCAGCGCCCTGTGGCCGATGACCCGCTACTTCCCGTCGCCAGGTGGCAGTGACGAATACGTTCACCTGTTCCTCGGCCGTTGCAGCAGCGAGGGCGCGGGAGGGCTGCATGGCCTGGAAGAGGAGGGCGAAGACATTCGCGTACGCGTGTGGTCGTTCGAGGATGCCCTGCAGGCGGTGCGCGACGGGCGCATCTGCAACGCGGCAACCATTATTGGCCTGCAATGGCTTGCGCTGAACCGTGACGAAGTAAGAGGTATGTGGAAGTGAACCTGCTGCGCGAGCGCTATCGAGTCGACCTGGTCGGGCTGCAGGCAGCCTGCGAGGCCAACTACGCCCGGCTGATGCGCTTGCTGCCCGACATGCGCACCACCCAAAGCTCGCGCCGCATCGGCATGACCCAGGGTGATCAGATGCTCGGCGTGCTGGTGCTCGACGTGGTGCTGGCCTGCCCGTACACCACCACCCTGCATGTGCGCCAGGAACACAGCCTGCCGTGGTTGCCAGTCCCGCACCTGGAAGTGCAGGTGTATCACGATGCGCGCATGGCCGAAGTGGTCAGTGCCGAACACACCCGGCGCCTGCGCAGCATCTATCCGTATCCAAACGACGCCATGCACCAGCCGGACGAAAAGGCCCAGCTCAACCTGTTCCTGGGTGAGTGGCTCAGTCACTGCCTGGCCTGCGGCCACGAATTGGCAAGTGTTCGCTGAATTGTGACGTGAGTCGGTTGCGGGTGTTTGCTCGTCACCGTCGCCCAGCCATAATTCCCGCTGAATCCATTCGAGGAGATGGCCGTTGTCGCCGCCAGACCAATCCCGCCCTGTGCACGTGGTGCAACTGACCGATGCCCACCTGTTCGCCGACCCGGCTGGCAGCATGCTGGGCCTCAATACCCGTGACAGCCTGCGCCACGTGGTGGCCCAGGTGCGGCGCGAGCAGCCGCTTGTCGACTTGCTGCTGTGCACGGGCGACCTGTCCCAGGATGCCAGCGTGGCATCCTATGAAGCGTTTCGTGAGCTGACCGCACCGTTTGCCGTACCCACCCGCTGGTTGCCGGGCAACCATGACGAGGCTCAGGTGATGGCGCAGGTGGTGCCGGAGCTGGTGCAGGCGGTGACTGATATCGGCGCGTGGCGGGTGGTCATGCTCAACACCGCCGTGCAGGGTGCTACCCACGGGTTTCTGCAAGATGACCAGCTGGCCGTGCTGGAAGCCGCCTTGAAAGAGGCTGGTGAGCGGCATTGCCTGCTGTGCTTCCACCATCAGCCGGTGGACATCGGCTGCGCCTGGATCGCGCCGATCGGCTTGCGCAATGCCCAGGCGCTGTTCGATATCGTTGAAGGATATCCACAGGTACGGGCTTTGTTATGGGGGCATGTGCATCAGGAATGGGATGAGGTCCGAGAGGGGCGGCGCCTGCTGGCCACACCGTCGACCTGTATTCAGTTCGCGGCGCGCAGCGAGGGCTTCCAGGTGAGCGAAGAGCATCCGGGGTACCGCTGGTTGCGCCTGCATGCTGATGGGCGGCTGGAGACCGGGGTGGCGCGGGCGCTGGATTTCGAGGTGCAGCTCGACTTCGACAGCCCAGGGTATTGAGCAGGCCGCGTCAGCCTGCCGGAAATGTATTGCGAAATCCGTGGCACTGCGTCAAAACCCGGCGAACGCGCTACACTGCGCGTCCCTGCGCCCGCATTATCAGGCGCGAAGCCACAGATTCCGGGGGCAGCATGTCGGGTTCCATCCTCTATATCCATGGCTTCAACAGCTCACCGCTTTCGACCAAGGCGCGTCAGCTGGAGGCAGTCATGCAGCAGCTCGGCCTGGCCGACCAGTTGCGAGTGCCGGCCCTGCACCACCACCCACGGCAAGCCATGGCCCAGCTCGAAGCGGCTATCGCCGAACTGGGTGCGCCACTGCTGGTGGGCAGTTCGCTCGGCGGCTACTATGCCACCCATCTGGCCGAGCGCCATGGCCTCAAGGCCCTTCTGGTCAACCCGGCGGTAACCCCGCACAAGCATTTCGACGGTTACCTGGGCACCCAGCGCAATCATTACAGCGGTGAAACCTGGGAGCTGACCCACGATCATGTGCAGGCCCTGGCCGAGCTGGAAGTAGTAGCCCCGGCCGATGCCGACCGCTATCAAGTGTGGCTGCAGACCGCCGATGAAACCCTGGACTACCGACACGCCGAGCGCTATTACCGTGCTTGTGCACTGCGTATCCAGGCCGGTGGCGACCACAGCTTCCAGGGCTTCGCCGAGCGCCTGCCGGCACTGCTGGCCTTCGCCGGCATTGCCCGTGGGCAGTATGCGGCGCTCGATTTTTCTGTATTTTGACTTTTTTGCATTCACCAGACTGACGACGAGACCCTATGGCCAATCCCAGCGCTAGCGCCTATAACGCAGACGCCATCGAAGTCCTCTCGGGCCTTGATCCGGTCCGCAAGCGGCCGGGCATGTACACCGACACCAGCCGCCCCAACCACCTGGCCCAGGAAGTCATCGACAACAGTGTCGACGAAGCACTGGCCGGCCACGCGCGTTCGGTGCAGGTAATCCTGCATGCCGATCATTCGCTGGAAGTCAGCGACGACGGCCGCGGCATGCCGGTGGACATTCATCCGGAAGAGGGCGTGTCCGGGGTCGAGCTGATCCTCACCAAGCTGCACGCCGGCGGCAAGTTCTCCAACAAGAACTATCAGTTTTCCGGTGGCCTGCACGGGGTGGGCATCTCGGTGGTCAACGCCCTGTCGACCCAGGTGCGCGTGCGCGTCAAACGTGACGGCAACGAATACCAGATGACCTTTGCCGATGGCTTCAAGGCCAGCGAGCTGGAAGTGGTCGGCTCGGTCGGCAAGCGCAACACCGGCACCAGCGTGTACTTCAGCCCCGACCCGAAGTACTTCGACTCGCCCAAGTTCTCCATCAGCCGCCTCAAGCACGTGCTCAAGGCCAAGGCGGTACTGTGCCCAGGGCTGCTGGTCAGCTTCGAGGACAAGGCCAGCGGCGAAAAGGTCGAATGGCACTACGAAGACGGTCTGCGCTCTTATCTGGTCGACTCGGTCAACGAATTCCAGCGCCTGCCCGACGAGCCGTTCTGTGGCAGCCTGGCGGGCAACAAGGAAGCGGTTGACTGGGCTTTGCTGTGGCTGCCCGAAGGCGGCGACAGCATTCAGGAAAGCTACGTCAACCTGATCCCCACCGCCCAGGGCGGCACCCACGTCAACGGCTTGCGCCAAGGCTTGCTGGATGCCATGCGTGAGTTCTGCGAGTTCCGCAACTTGCTGCCGCGCGGGGTGAAGCTGGCGCCGGAAGACGTTTGGGAGCGCATCACCTTCGTACTGTCGATGAAGATGCAGGACCCGCAGTTCTCCGGGCAGACCAAAGAGCGCCTGTCATCACGCGAGGCGGCAGCGTTCGTCTCCGGCGTGGTCAAGGATGCTTTCAGTCTGTGGCTCAACGCCCACCCCGAGCTGGGCATGCAACTGGCAGAACTGGCCATCAGCAACGCCGGGCGCCGCCTCAAGGCCAGCAAGAAGGTCGAACGCAAGCGCATCACCCAGGGCCCGGCATTGCCCGGCAAGCTGGCCGATTGTGCGGGCCAGGACCCGATGCGTGCCGAGTTGTTCCTGGTCGAGGGTGACTCGGCCGGTGGTTCGGCCAAGCAGGCGCGGGACAAAGAATTCCAGGCCATCCTGCCGCTGCGCGGCAAGATCCTCAACACCTGGGAAGTGGACGGTGGCGAAGTCCTGGCCAGCCAGGAAGTGCACAACATTGCCGTGGCCATTGGTGTCGATCCGGGTGCCACCGACCTTGCGCAACTGCGCTATGGCAAGATCTGCATCCTCGCCGACGCTGACTCCGACGGCCTGCACATCGCCACACTGCTGTGTGCGCTGTTTGTTCAACACTTCCGGGCACTGGTCGAGGCTGGGCATGTTTACGTGGCCATGCCGCCCCTGTACCGCATCGACCTGGGCAAGGAAATCTACTACGCCCTCGACGAAGCCGAGCGTGACGGCATCCTCGACCGCCTGGTGGCCGAGAAGAAGCGCGGCAAGCCGCAGGTAACACGCTTCAAGGGCCTGGGCGAGATGAACCCGCCGCAGTTGCGCGAAACCACCATGGACCCGAACACCCGACGGCTGGTGCAGTTGACCCTGGACGACGTAGAAGCCACCTGCGAGCTGATGGACAAGCTGCTGGCCAAGAAGCGCGCCGGTGACCGCAAGAGCTGGCTGGAAACCAAGGGCAACCTGGCCGAGGTCATGGTTTGATTCGGCAAGTACTTGCCGTTTGCCTGGCGCTGGTTGCCCTGCCTTGCCTGGCGGGCAACTGGCCAGAGCTGAAGATGAAAGCCGAGCACCCGATCGACGGTATGCGCGGTGGCAACCTGTCTGGTCTGGTGGAATGCCGGGGCGGGCTGTGGGGTGTGTCCGACCGTGACGACGACCGCATCTACCGCTTCGATCAGCAGAACCCCACCTGGCGCGCGCAGCCGCTCACCTTCACCCCGCCAACTGTCCCGGAAAGCGGCCTGCCATGGGGGTTGAAGTCACGCAACTGGGCGGCATCGTTCATTCGCGGTGGCGAGCTGGATTTCGAAGGCATCACCTGTGATCAGGCGGGTAACCTCTATCTGGTCAGCGAGGCGCATGCCGCGGTACTGCAATTGCCGCTGGAAGGTGAGCCGGACTGGTTGAGGATAGACTCGGCCATGGTGCGCCAGGCCCGGGCAAGCGGCATGCTGCTGAACTTCAATGCCCTGTTCGAAGGCGTGGCGATCAACCCGGCGGGTGACCGCCTGTGGCTGGCCGCCGAGCGTGAGCGCCGTGGCCTGGTGGCCATTGAGCGCCGGCAATCGGTATGGACCTGCGGGCGCAGTTGCGTGCTGCTGAGCGAGGCCGGGGTCGAGATGCAACCGGAGCAAATGCCCAATGCCAGTGCGCTGTCGCGCGACTTCGCTGACCTGGCCTGGTTCGAGGGCAAGCTGTTTACCCTTGAACGTAACGCTTACCGGGTGTGCCGGCGTGATGCCGACAGTGGCAAGGTCGAGCGTTGCTGGTCGTTTGCTGCTGATGCGCTGGTCGAGTCACGGCGCTACGCGCAGCCGTTTGGCCTTGCCGAAGCACTGGTGATCGATGCCAAGGGTGCCTGGATTGGCCTGGACAACAACAACAGCGCCCGTGCCGATGGCGAAACCCGCCCGATCGTCTGGCGCTTCGACGCCCCGCAAGGCGGCTGGAGCGCCAAACCATGAGCCAGGCGCCGGGCAAGCGCGCGGGCAGGGTGCTGATGATCGTCGCCTGGGCGGCGGCGCTGTTTCTTGCCACGCGCTTTTTCGGCCAGTGGGAAGACAGCCAGCGTAACCCCAATAGCCAGGTGCAATCCGAGCATGGTGCAGGCTTTATCGAAGTGCGCCTGCTGAGTAATGGCCAGGGCCACTTCGTGGTGGATGGTGCCATCAACGGCCAGGTGGTGCATTTCATGCTCGACACCGGCGCCACCGACGTGGCGATCCCGGAGGCGTTGGCTCATGAACTGAGCCTGGAGCGCGGTAGCCCGGTGCTACTGAGCACCGCCAACGGCCGCACCGAAGGCTACCGCACGCGCCTGGCCAGCCTGCAACTGGGCGATATCCGCCTGCAGAACGTACGCGCCATCGTGGTGCCGGGCCTGGACGGGCCCACCGTACTGCTGGGCATGAGTGCCCTGCAACAACTTGAATTTACCCAGCGCGGTGGCACCATGCTGCTGCGCCAGAACCTGAAATAATGACGAGGCCCGCATGAGCGACTCACTGGAACTCAGCCTGGACGGCGTTGAACGCCGCTCGCTGGCTGACTTCACCGAACAGGCCTACCTCAACTATTCCATGTACGTGATCATGGACCGCGCACTGCCGCACATCGGCGACGGCCTGAAGCCGGTGCAGCGACGCATCGTCTACGCCATGAGCGAGTTGGGGCTCGACGCCGATGCCAAGCACAAGAAGTCGGCGCGTACCGTCGGTGACGTGCTCGGCAAGTTCCATCCCCATGGCGACTCGGCCTGCTACGAGGCCATGGTGCTGATGGCGCAGCCGTTCAGCTACCGCTACACCCTGGTCGATGGCCAGGGTAACTGGGGTGCGCCGGATGATCCGAAGTCGTTCGCCGCCATGCGCTATACCGAGGCGCGGCTGTCGCGCTACGCTGAAGTGCTGCTCAGCGAAGTCGGCCAGGGCACCGTGGACTGGGTGCCGAACTTCGACGGCACGTTGCAGGAGCCGGCCGTGCTGCCCGCGCGCCTGCCCAATATCCTGCTCAACGGTACCACCGGTATCGCGGTGGGCATGGCCACCGATGTGCCGCCGCACAACCTGCGAGAGGTGGCCAGTGCCTGTGTGCGACTGCTCGATGAGCCCAAGGCAACCATCGAGCAGTTGTGCGAGCACATCCAGGGGCCGGATTACCCGACCGAGGCAGAGATCGTCACGCCGCGGGCAGAAATTCTCAAGATGTACGAAAGCGGCCGCGGCTCGATCCGCATGCGCGCCGTGTACCGTGTCGAAGATGGCGACATCGTCGTCACTGCGCTGCCGCATCAGGTCTCCGGGGCCAAAGTGCTGGAGCAGATTGCCGCGCAGATGCAGGCCAAGAAGCTGCCGATGGTCGCCGACCTGCGCGACGAGTCGGACCACGAAAACCCGTGCCGTATCGTCATCATCCCGCGTTCCAACCGCGTGGATGTCGACGAGCTGATGCAGCACCTGTTCGCTACCACTGACCTGGAAAGCACCTACCGGGTCAACGTGAACATCATCGGCCTGGACGGCCGTCCGCAGTTGAAAAACCTGCGAACCATATTGGTAGAGTGGCTGGAATTCCGCACCAACACCGTTCGTCGCCGCCTGCAGCACCGTCTGGACAAGGTCGAAAAGCGTCTGCACCTGTTGGACGGTTTACTCACCGCGTTCCTCAACCTGGATGAAGTGATCCACATCATCCGTACCGAGGAATACCCCAAGCAGGCCCTGATCGAGCGTTTCGAGCTGACCGAGATCCAGGCCGACTACATCCTCGAGACCCGCCTGCGGCAGTTGGCGCGCCTGGAAGAGATGAAGATCCGTGGTGAGCAGGATGAGTTGCTGAAGGAGCAAGCCAAGCTGCAGGCCCTGCTGGGGAGCGAGGCCAAGCTGCGCAAGCTGGTGCGCAGCGAGCTGATCAAGGATGCCGAAACCTATGGCGATGATCGTCGCTCGCCGATCGTAGCGCGTGCCGAAGCCAAGGCCCTGTCGGAAAACGAGCTGATGCCGACCGAGCCCGTCACCGTGGTGCTGTCGGAGAAGGGCTGGGTGCGCTGCGCCAAGGGCCACGATATCGACGCCACTGGCCTTTCCTACAAGGCCGGCGACGGCTTCAAGGCTGCCGCGGCCGGGCGTTCCAACCAGTTTGCCGTGCTTATCGATTCCACCGGGCGCAGCTACTCGCTGGCCGCCCACAGCCTGCCATCGGCGCGTGGCCAGGGTGAGCCGCTGACTGGCCGTCTGACGCCGCCACCGGGGGCGACTTTCGAATGTGTGTTGTTGCCTGACGACGATGCGCTGTACGTGGTGGCTTCGGATGCCGGTTACGGCTTTGTGGTCAAGGGTGAAGACCTGCAGGCCAAGAACAAGGCCGGCAAGGGCTTGCTCAGCTTGCCCAACGGGGCCAAGGTCATGACCCCGCGCCCAGTGGCCGATCGCGAGCAGGACTGGTTGGCGGCGGTGACCACCGAAGGCCGCCTGCTGGTGTTCAAGGTCAGCGACTTGCCACAGCTGGGTAAAGGCAAGGGCAACAAGATCATTGGCGTGCCGGGTGACCGGGTGGCCAGCCGTGAAGAATTTGTTACCGATCTAGCCGTGATTCCCGAAGGCGCGACCCTTGTATTGCAGGCCGGCAAGCGTACCCTGTCTTTGAAGGCGGACGACCTGGAGCACTACAAGGGCGAGCGCGGACGGCGCGGTAGCAAGCTGCCACGTGGGTTCCAGCGCGTCGATGGGTTGCAGGTGGAAGTGCCGGCATAACCGGTTGTAATGTCTGGAACGGCAATTTCAACGCCGTTTCGGGCAGAAATGCTGGAGTCGGACGGTTATTTCGCGGATGATATGCCCCTTGCGGTGCCGGCGTGGCCGTGTGCCCGTTTGAATATACATGTATCACTGCGGTGTGCCTTGTGGCAGCCGCCTGGATGGGATGATGAAATTTCTGCGCCTTCCATTTGCGCTGTTGATGACTGGCCTGCTGGGCCTTGGCGGGTGCACCATGCATCAGCCGGTTGCCCTGTATCAGCTCGACAGTGGTGATCCTGGCCAGCCTTCGCAGAGCGCGGGCATGGCCGTTGTACTCGGCCCGGTATCGGTGGCCGATTATCTTCAGCGTGAGACGTTCCTGCAGCGTCAAGCTGATGGCAGCCTGAGCGCGGCGACCGACGGTCGCTGGGCTGGCAGCCTTTCATCGGATATCGACCAGCTGCTGGTGCGTCAACTGGCCTGGCGTCTGGACAGCCAGCGCGTAGTGCTGGCCCCGGCAACTGCAGGCTTCAGCCCGGACGTGCAAGTGCTGTTGTCGATCACACGCCTGGACTCGGGCAAGAACCAGCCGGCCATTCTGGATGCCCAGTGGCGTCTGCTGGACCGCCGTGGCCATGTGCGTGACAACCGTATCATTCACCTCGAGCAGCAGCACGAGGGCAGTGAGTCGTCGCAGGTGCAGGCTCAGGGCCAACTGCTGCAAAAGCTGGCCGAACAGCTGAGCACAGCGGTGAAGCCGCTGGCCAACCAGCCGGCGATTGCCGAAGAAGCACCGAAAAAACCCGCTGCACCGACGCAGGTGAAGAAGGGGCCAGAGAAACCCAAAATCCCGATGGCCTCGCCGATTCGCACCGATATGGAAGTTTATCGGTTCTGATCAAACAGCAGATACAAAAAAGCCCGCATTCGCTGCGGGCTTTTTTGTATCTGCAATAAACCCGTCTGAAGCTCGGCGCGGTCTTTGTGGGAGCGGGTTTACCCGCGAAGCAGGCGACGCGTTGCATGGCACCGGCTGCGCCGGTGTTCGCGGGTGAACCCGCTCCTACGGGGGGAGCGCTAACGGCTGGATTTTGCGCCAGTCAAAGCAACCTGCCTGACTTAAGGCATACGCTGTAGATGTCGCGTATACCTGTCAGGCACGGTGCTCATGCATGCGCGCCAGTTGCCGTTCCAGCATTGACGGGTAGGGCTCCATGAGCCGCTCCACACAGCACGCGCCTTCGGGGCTGGCGATCGGGCGAATACGCGCACGCTGGCGAATCAGGGCGTCATCGTTGATCTGTCGTTCTACCAGCAACAGGTTGCGGCTGTGCTGCGACAGCGCCAGGGCATCCTGGACTTTCTCGGCAATCAGCAGGTCAACCAGCTCCAGCCCATGCAGGTCGTTGCCCAATACCAGGCCTAGCTGCAGTTGCAGGGTGATGCCGCTATCAGCCACCTCGATCTGCAGGGCGTGGCCCAGGGCACGCAATAGTTCGCCACAGCAAATGGCGTTGGTCAGGTAGTCCTCGCCACACTCGCGGCTGTGGAACAGCACCAGGGTGCTGCCGTCGTTCAGCGTGTGGGTTTCACCGTCGTAGAGCGAGGCCGCGTGCTCCAGGCAATCGCGGTAGCGCTCGGTCAGCTCGTCCAGGCGTGTACGTGGCAGGCGGCGCAGTTGCTCCTGCGAGCCCAGCTGCACGGCAAGTACGGCGCTGTACTGGGGCTCGTCGGACTCGACCTCTGCGTGGGCTTTGGGTGTAGTGTCATCGTCCAGCAGGCCGGCGAAGGCTGCGTCGTCATCTTCGTCTTCCAGGGCAACCTTGGCGCGCGGCACGGCTTTGGGTGCCGGGGCAGCTGCGTGCAGGTCGTCGAACTGCTCGTCATCTTCCTCGGGCTCCGGCTCCGGCTCTGGTGGCGGAGGCGGGGCCAGGCGTGCATGCAGCTGGCGGGCGATGTCGCCGATTTCGTCCTGGCGGTCGGTCGCCGGGGTATACGGCTGCGGGTCGCGCAGCCATACCCGCAGCTGCAGCAGTGGCAGGGTGATAAAGCGGCCCTGACGCAAGCTGAGGGCCAAGGCCAGGGCCAGCAGGATGGCGGCCAGAATGCCCATGCTCTGCAGGCTGATCAGCATCGGCTGCTGAAACTGGCTCATGTCCAGGCTGATGCGCAGTTGCCCGGCCGTCACGTCCTGGAACGTGATCTTGGTCTGGTACAGGCCTTCGGCCTCACCCAGCAGGCTGTTGCGCGGGCGCTGGCCGGCTTCGGCGAGGATGCGGTTATCCACGCTGAAGATTGCCGCATGGGCCACCAGCGGGTTTTTCACCAGGTTGCCCAGTAGCACGTTGAGGCTGAGGATGTCGTTGGACACCAGCAGCTCGGTTGCCGATGTGGCGGTCTGAGTGGTCAGGCTCTGGCCCAGGGCATCGGCCTGCTCATGCATGGCCTGCTTGAACTGCAGGCCCATTACGCAGGCGTAGATCACCAGCGCCAGCGCCACCAGGAAAATGTTGGTGCAGGCGATGCGCAGTGCCAGCGGCACGCGACGTTGACTCAGGGCGCGATAGATCATCAGGAAGAAATTGTCTGGTTTGACTGGCGTGGGCCGGTTCACAGAGCTCGGCTCTTAATGGCATGAAAGTGGGGGGAGTATAGCGAGCCGGGTTTTGTCGGCAAAGTATCGTTGGCGCCCGATGGTCATGGAAAATCGGTAGAATGCGCATTTTTCATCGAAGTCGGAGCCAGGTTGTGCGCGAAATCGTCCTGATCAACATCACCGGTGAGGACCGTCCCGGTCTCACTGCGGCTATCACCGGCGTCCTGCTGCAGGGCGGTGTGAGTATCCTCGACATCGGCCTGGCGGTCATGCACGGCACCTTGTCGTTTGGCATCCTGGTCGACATCCCGGACAACGAAGTGGCTACCGCACTGCTGCAAAGCGTGCAGGCAAAAGCCCACGAACTGAACCTGCAGGCCCGTTACACGCCGATTTCCGAGGCGGACTACCAGCACTGGGCCGATGGGCATGGCGAAGCGCGCCACATCGTTACCCTGCTCAGCCGCAAGATCACTCCCGAGCAGCTGCAGCGGGTGAGTGCGGTGATCAGCCAGTACGGCCTGACCATCGAGCGCATGGAGCGCCTGTCGGCCCGGGTGGCACTGGATGCCGAATTCGACAAGGGCAAGGCAGCCGTCGAGATCTCCGTGCGCGGCGTGCCGAGCGATGCCCAGGCCCTGCGTGCGGACTTCTTTGCCCTGGCTGAAGAACTGAGCGTCGACATCGCCTTCCAGAAGGACGATCTGTTCCGCCGCAACCGCCGGCTGGCGGTGTTCGACATGGACTCCACGCTGATCGAGGCCGAAGTCATCGACGAGCTGGCCAAGGCGGCGGGGGTAGGGGAGCAGGTCGCGGCGATCACCGAGCGCGCCATGCGCGGTGAGCTGGACTTCCGCGCCAGCTTCAAAGAGCGCATGGCTTTGCTCAAGGGCCTGGACGTGGGGGTGCTGGACGAGATCGGGGCATCGCTACGCCTGACCGAGGGTGCCGAGAACCTGTTTGCTGAGCTCAAGCGCCTGGGATACAAGACCGCGATTCTGTCCGGTGGCTTTACCTACTTTGCCCGTCAGGTGCAGGCGCGCCTGGGTATCGACTATGTGTTCGCCAATGAGCTTGAAGTGGTCGATGGCAAGGTGACCGGCGTGGCTGTTGAGCCGATTGTCGATGCCCAGCGCAAGGCTGAATTGTTGAAGAAGCTGGCCAGTGAAGAAGGCTTGCAACTGGAGCAGACCATCGCCGTAGGTGATGGCGCCAATGACCTGCCGATGCTGTCGCTGGCCGGGTTGGGTGTGGCGTTCCGTGCCAAGCCGCTGGTGCGCCAGTCGGCCAAGCAGGCGATTTCCACCTTGGGGCTGGATGGGGTGCTGTATCTGCTGGGCCTGCGTGACCGCGACGCCCGTGGCTAGGTTGTCGTCGAATCTTCTGTGCCTGTGAAATCGAGCGCCGCCCGCGCGGCGCATCGCGAGCTACGCTCGCTCCTACGTTTGTTTCGGGCCAATCAGTCCTGAGAGATTTGCGCGCGAACGTTATGGCGCACGACGCGATATCGTGTTGCGCGAACAAGGCGGTCGCGCGCGCCTGTCACAGGCGTCACTGGCCCGAAACAAACGTAGGAGCGAGCGTAGCTCGCGATGCGCCGCGCGGGCGGCGCTCGATCTTACAGGCGCAAAATAAACCCCGACATGCACCCCAATGCAAAAACCGTAATCAAGCCTGCACAGGCGCCGCCAACTGTTGCCCCATGCGCACTGCGGAGCCAGCACCCAGGCTCTCAGCCCATTTCACCTGCTCCGGCCCGAACAGCACGATGGCGGTCGAACCCAGCTTGAAGCGGCCCAGTTCGGCACCTTTTTCCAGGTGGATCGGGCCGCGGCTGGCTTCGTCGTAACGGAAGGTCTTCAGCTCACGCTTGGGCGGCGTGACCAGCCCAGCCCATACCGTTTCGATCGAGGCGACGATCATCGCGCCGACCAGTACCACGGCCATTGGTCCACGCTCTGTATCGAACAGGCAGACCACGCGCTCGTTGCGGGCGAACAGCTCGGGGACATTCTCTGCGGTGGTCTGGTTGACCGAGAACAGACGGCCCGGCACGTAGACCATTTCGCGTAGGGTACCGGCCAGCGGCATGTGCACGCGGTGGTAGTCCTTGGGCGACAGGTAGATGGTGGCAAACTCGCCGCCCATGAACGGCGCGGCCATGGCCGGGTCACCGCCCAGCAGCTCTTGCGCACTGAATCCGTGCCCTTTGGCCTGGAAGATACGGCCGTGCTCGATCGGGCCGAGCTGGCTGACCGCACCGTCGGCCGGGCACAGGATGGCGCCTGGGGTTTCGTCCAGTGGGCGGGCGCCTGGCTTCAGGGCGCGGGTGAAGAACGCATTGAAGTGCTCGTAAGCGCTCAGGTCTTCGACCAGAGCCTCGCTCATGTTCACCTGGTAGCGCTTGGCGAACCATGCGGTGAAGGCGTTCTTGAACCAGCGCACGCGGCACTCGGCGATGCAGCCGGCCAGCCGCGACAGCAGGTGGTGCGGCAGCAGGTACTGGCTGATGATGAACAGACGGGATTTCATGGGGGTTCCTTAGACTTCTACAGGCGTGTCCGGGTGGTTGCCCCATTCGCCCCACGAGCCGGCGTAGGCCTTGACGCGTGGGTAGCCGAGGGACTTGGCCACCAGGTAAGTGAAACCGGAGCGGCGGTGGGTCTGGCAGTGGGTGATCACTTCCTTGTCGGGGGTGATGCCCAGCTTCTCCAGTACTTCAGCGATGTCCTGACGGATGCGCAGGTGGTCGTTGAAATCCATGCCGGCGGTCCACTCGAAGTTGATCGCGCCGGGGATGTGGCCGCCTTTGGCTGCCAGCACTTTTTCGCCGCTGAATTCCTGCGGGCCGCGCGCATCCCAGATGACCAGGTCATCGGCGCCCAGACGGCTTTGCAGGTACTCGCGGGTGGCGGTGGGTGCGCTGTCGATGTGCAGACGGACCGGGGCGTTGCCACTGGCAGGCACGTCGGTGGACAGCTTGTCTGCCGGCCAGGCCTGGATACCGCCATTGAGGTAGTGGTAGCGCTTGTGGCCGATGACATCGAGCAGCCAGATGAAGCGCCCGGCCCAGCCACCGCCTTCATCGTCGTACACCACATACACGGCATCGGCGCGGTGGCCGAGTTCGCTGAACAGTTTCTCCAGCTCGCCCAGGGCCGGTAGCAGGCCGGGCGCCGGGGGCTGGCCGAGCTGGGTGCGCTTGCCTTCGACAAAGTGCGCGCCGGGAATATGCCCGCTGACATAGCGGTTGGCGCTGCTCAGGTCGACCAGGATCAGTTGCGGCGAATCCAGGCGTGGCAGCAGGTCTGCAGCTTCGATCACCAGGGGCAGGCCGGAAAAGTCGGTCATCCACGGTCTCCAGTGTGGAAAGAGAGGCGATTGTAGCGCAAGGCTCAACCTTTGCGGTTGGTAAACACCGACAAGGCCCGCTCGATGCATTGCGCGGTCTTGCCGAAGGCTTGCACGCTGATATCGGCCATCGGCCGGCAGCCCTGGTCGGCCACCAGCAGCATCAGCACCTGGTCGTTCGCAGCCAGTGAGCGAAGTAGAACATGCTCGCTGCGAAACAAAGCGCGCAGCGGAGCGGGCAGCAGCGCCGAGAACTGGCTGTGGTTTTCCGGTGTGATGCGCAGTTGCCCGGCCTGACTCAGCAGCTTTTGCAGCAGCTTGTTCTGCGATACCTGCAGGGCCAAAGCCCCGGCCTCCTTGGGCAGGCCGGCAATTTGCTGCACGCGCAGGTAGTCACTGGCCTTGTCCAGGCTAAGCAGCATGATGCGTTGCATGCCGCAGGCCAGCAGGGCTTCTTGTGCCTGGGTGGCCAGGTGCACGGCGTTGGTGAACGGGCTGGGTTGGGCCAGCAGGTGCTGGCACAGCGTGCGCCAGCGTGCCAGATCGTCGCTGCTGGGCGGGGGTGGGGCCAGCATATCCGGGTGAGGCCGGCGTTGGTGCCATGGCCAGATCAAAGCCTCGGCCGGGTGGAACAGGGCATGTCGGGCATGGCGGCGGGCACTGGCGGCCGCCTGCTGGTGCACTTGCTGCTGCACGTCTTCCAGCGAGGTTTGCAGGTACAGCGCGGTCAGCAGTTGCCAGCGCAGCAGGTGCGGGTTATCCCAGCCGACCTGTGCCGCCAGGGCCAGGTTGTTGGCCAGCAGCACGGTATTGGCCGGCTGGTTGAACCAGCGTCGCAAGCCGGGCTCGGCGTCCAGGCGGTGCTGTTGGCTGAGCAGGTCTTCGTCGCGGGCAATGTTCAGCACCTTGGCCAGTTGCTCGCGCTCTTCCAGCAGCAGGCGATAACCCTGGGTGACCCACTGGGGCAGGCGCCAATACTCGGCTATGGTCTGGCACAGCGCCATGATGCGCACGCCAAACAGTTCTTCCTCGACGTGGGCGGCTTCTTCACCTTTGTGGATAACCCGCAGTTCCCAGGCGTCGAGCAGCTTGGGGTAGGCCAGTGCCAGTGGCCAGAGTGGCGACAGGAACAGCAGGCTGCCCCAGTGAATCTCTTGCCACAACCGCGCAAGGCGGCTGGCGAACAGGCCGCTGGCCTGCTGTGCCGCATGCTGGCTGATCATCTGGAACTGGCACAGTACCGGCGGAATCTCCTCCACGGGCAGTGTCGGCAAGCGTTTGAGAAGCTGCTCGCTGCGCTCCAGGCCCAGGCGGTTGAGGGCGACTTCCAGGCTTTCGGCCGGCTCGGCGAGGCTGGCATTGGTGGGGTGATTGGCTTCGCGCATCACTGACAGCACCAGCGCCGGGCTATCTTGCATCAGTTCGGCGATATCGCGCAGCGAGCGGCGGCTATCGTGGATGGCAGCCATGACCCGGTCGTAGCTGTGCTTCGGCACGGGGATGCGAACACTCTCGAGCAGCTTTACCCAGGCCTCTAGCGTACGCGGGGCCTGAGTGGGCACCTTGGTTTCAATTGGCATTTTGACATCAGTCCGAACTGGCTTTTCGCATTGAGTGGCTATAGTCTGGCGCAGTTCTGCCGATAAGTAGAAGAAGAGTTTTAAAGCTCCCGTCTCTTCCCCTGACCACGACAGCAAGTGCTTTGAACCTATGGCTAAAATTATCGGCATCATCGTCGTATTCGCGAGCGTGCTCGGCGGCTACGTACTCTCCCACGGCAAGATCGCAGCCCTTATCCAGCCGTTCGAAGTACTGATCATCGGCGGTGCGGCCTTTGGTGCATTCCTGCAGGCCAACCCTGGCCACATGACCATGCATGTCATCAAGAAGTCGATGAAGATGTTCGGCTCGCGCTTCAGCCATGCCTTCTACCTGGAGGTGTTGGGCCTTGTTTACGAAATCCTCAACAAGAGCCGTCGCGAAGGCATGATGGCCATCGAGGCCGACATCGAGGACGCCGCTGCCAGCCCGATCTTCGCCAAGTACCCGACGGTACTGGCCGATGAGCGCATGACTGCGTTCGTCTGTGACTACCTGCGCATCATGTCCACCGGCAACATGGCCCCGCACGAGCTCGAGGGCCTGTTCGACATGGAACTGCTGAGCATGAAAGAAGAGCTGGAGCACCCGTCCCATGCGGTGACCGGCATTGCCGACGGTATGCCCGGCTTCGGTATCGTTGCGGCGGTACTGGGTATCGTGGTGACCATGGCCTCGCTGGGCGATGGCGACCAGGCCGCCATCGGCATGCACGTAGGTGCGGCGCTGGTGGGTACCTTCTTCGGTATTCTGGCGGCTTACGGTTTCTTCGGTCCTTTGGCCAAGTGCCTGGAACACGATGCCAAGGAAGAGCTGAACCTCTACGAATCGATCAAGGCCTCGCTGGTCGCCTCCGCCTCGGGCATGCCACCTTCGCTTGCAGTCGAGTTCGGGCGCAAGGTGCTGTATCCCAAGCATCGCCCAAGCTTCGCCGAACTGGAACAAGCGGTTCGCGGTCGCTGAGTCATGGAGAACAATCAGCCCATCATCGTCAAGCGCGTAAAGCGCTTTGGCGGCGGCCACCATGGTGGCGCCTGGAAAATCGCCTTTGCCGACTTCGCCACCGCGATGATGGCGTTCTTCCTGGTGCTGTGGCTGTTGTCCACGGCCACGCCAGAGCAGAAGATCGCCATTGCCGGCTACTTCAAGGACCCGATCGGTTTCTCGGAAAGCGGCACGCCCTACGTCATCGACCTGGGCGGTTCGCCTGAGCTGGCGCCGGAGAAGACCATCAACCCGGAAGTGAAGGCCGAACCGACGCAGGAGTCCACCACACAGCTGAGCAAGGACCAGGTCGAGACCATGGCCGAGCAGGTGGAGCGTGAGCGTCTGGAGCTGTTGCTGCAGGAACTGCAGAACAAGGTGGAAGAGAATCCACAGTTGCAGAAGTTCAAGGATCAGATCCTGTTCGAGATCACCCAGGACGGCCTGCGCATCCAGATCATGGATGCCGAGAACCGGCCGATGTTCGATATTGGTAGCGCGCGCCTGCAGCCATACTTCGAAGATATCCTGCTGGCCATGGCCGATACCATCAAGGCGGTGCCTAACAAGATCAGCATCAGCGGCCACACCGATGCCAAGCCGTATGCTGGCACCGGTGAGTACGGTAACTGGGAGCTGTCGGCCAACCGCGCCAACGCCGCACGTCGTGCTCTGGTGGCGGGTGGTTACCCGGACAGCCAGGTGGCGCGGGTGGTGGGTTACGCCTCGTCATCGCTGTTCGACCGCAAGGACCCGTTCAACCCGGTCAATCGGCGCATCGACATCATCGTGCTGACCAAGAAAGCCCAGCGCAATATCGAGGGTGAGCAGGGTACGCCACAAGCTCCGGCCGCCGAGCCCGCTGCACCGCCAGCCGGTGACGCGGCGCCAGGGGCTTCGGCACCGGCTGCGCAGAGCGAACAGGCGCCGATGCAGCCGCGTGAACTGCGCCAGAAGCTGAACATCTTCGAAGAGGGTACGCTTAAGATGGATGACGCCAAGGAGCAGTAGGTCCTGGCGGCATCAGGGCTGACAGGGGGTTGGCGGAAAGGTTGAAGCGCCGGTGAGATCGAGCGCCGCCCGCGCGGCGCATCGCGAGCTGCGCTCGCTCCTACGTTTGTTTCGGGCCAGTAACGCCAGTGACAGGCGCGCGCGACCGCCTGCTTGTACCACGCGATATCGAGACATGCGCCAAGGCATTCGCGCACAAATCCCACAGGAATGATTGGCCCGAAACAAACGTAGGAGCGAGCGCAGCTCGCGATGCGCCGCGCGGGCGGCGCTCGATCTCACCGGCAGCGCAAATGCCACGGCGAGAGTAGCTGTTTCAGGTCAGGCTGGCGATGATCGAGCGATAGCTGTTCATGCGCTGCGGCTTGATGCGCCCCTCTTCCAGTGCCTTGAGCAGCGCGCAGCCCGGTTCGCGGTCATGCTTGCAGTCGCGGAAGCGGCAGGTGCCGAACAAGTCGCGAAACTCGATGAAGCCATCTTCCACGTCGTCGCGGCTGACATGGCCAAGGCCGAACTCGCGAATGCCCGGCGAGTCGATCAGGTCGCCGCCGTTGGGGAAGTGGTACAGCCGCGCCGTGGTGGTGGTGTGAGTACCCTGGCCAGACCATTCCGACAGGTCTCCGACACGGGTGCCGGCGTCCGGCAGCAGGCTGTTGACCAGCGACGACTTGCCTACCCCTGACTGGCCGACGAACACACTGATGTGGCCGTCAAGGAGCTGCTGCAGGCGCTGCATGCCGTCGCCCTGATGTGCCGATACTTCCAGCAGTGGGTAACCCAGCTCGCGGTAGACCTCCAGCAGCGCATGCAGGCCGGGGCCGTTCTCGTCGTTGATCAGGTCGGCCTTGTTCAGCAGCAGCAGCGGGCGCAGGCCGGCGTGCTCGGCCGCTACCAGATAGCGGTCGATCAGGTTCGGGTGTGGTTCCGGCGCCGGGGCGAACACGATCACGATCAGGTCGACGTTGGCAGCCACGGGCTTGAGCTGGCCATGGTTGTTCGGCCGGCACAATTCGGTGCTGCGTGGCATCTGTGCCACGATCACGCCAATGCCCTGGTTGCCCGCACGCCATACCACGCGGTCGCCGGTGACCAGTGCTGGCAGGTTGGCACGCAAGTGACAGCGGAACACCTGGCCCGCGGTGTCGCCGTCCTGGGCTTCCACTTCTACCTGTACGCCGAAGTGTGCGATCACCAGGCCAAGTTGCTCCGGCCCCAGGTCGCCACCCTCCAGTTCCTGCAGTGCATGCTGCTCGCGTTTGGCCGCGCGAGCGGCGCGCTCACCCTGGATTTTTTCGATCCGCCAGTTTTGGCGGCGATTGAGCTGGCGTTTGGCCATGAAGGTACCGTAAGAGAGGCCCGGCGTGGGCATTGAAAACGGCACGCAGTTTAGCACGCCAGCCGCTGGACTATTCCGCCCAGCTTTATGTCGTGAATGGGCGTGCCTTGGCCACTAGGCTAATATGATCGCCTATATGAGGAGCCCCTGCATGCAAAACCCACAGAACCTGATCTGGATCGACCTGGAAATGACCGGCCTGGATCCGGACAGCGATGTCATCATCGAAATGGCCACCATCGTCACTGACAGCGAGCTGAACACCTTGGCCGAAGGGCCGGTGATCGCCATCCACCACAGTGACGAAGTGCTGGCGCGCATGGACGAGTGGAATACCCGTACCCATGGTGCTTCGGGGCTGACCCAGCGCGTGCGCGAGAGCAAGATCAGCATGGCCGAAGCCGAGGCACAGACCATCGCCTTCCTTGAGCAGTGGGTGCCTAAAGGCAAGTCGCCGATCTGCGGCAACAGCATTTGCCAGGATCGTCGTTTCCTCTACCGTCACATGCGCAACCTGGAAAACTACTTCCACTACCGCAACCTGGATGTCTCTACGCTGAAGGAACTGGCCGCGCGCTGGGCGCCGAACGTGCGTGACAGCTTCAAGAAGGGCAATACCCACCTGGCGCTGGACGATATCCGCGAATCGATCGCCGAATTGCGTCACTATCGCGAGCACTTCATCAAGTTGTGATTCAAAACGGCGCAGATATTGTATCTGCGCCCCCTTTTGGTGCCTTGGGCAACTGGTTAGACTGCGCGCCTTTCCTGCACGGACCCGCACCATGTTGCTGATGCTCTACCTTATCGCCATTACCGCCGAAGCCATGACTGGCGCGCTGTCTGCCGGGCGTCGCGGCATGGACTGGTTTGGCGTGGTGCTGATCGCCTGCGTTACTGCGCTTGGGGGCGGCTCGGTGCGTGATGTGCTGCTCGGGCACTACCCGCTGACCTGGGTGAAGCACCCTGAGTACCTGGTGCTGACCAGTTTTGCGGCGCTGCTGACCATTTTCATTGCGCCAATGATGCGCCGCCTTCGCTCGCTGTTCCTGGTGCTCGATGCCCTGGGGCTGGTGGCATTTACCCTGATTGGCTGCATGACGGCGCTGGAGATGGGGCAGGGCATGCTGGTGGCGTCGATCAGCGGGGTGGTCACCGGGGTGTTTGGCGGGATCCTGCGGGATATCTTCTGCAACGACATCCCGCTGGTGTTCCGCCGAGAGCTGTATGCCAGCGTGTCGTTTGCGGCAGCCTGGTTTTATCTGGTTTGCGTGTATTTCAAGGTGCCGGCAGAACAGGCGATGTTGCTCACACTGTTTGGCGGCTTCCTGGTGCGCCTGTTGGCAATCCGCTTCCACTGGGAAATGCCCAAGTTCCACTACAACGACCAGCAATAGGCTGATGCAGCCCTGTAGGAGCGGGTTTACCCGCGATAGGGCCGGGCCTGTCGGCCAATTTCTACCAGGCGTTCAATTTTGCCACTGCCACAGCATTCGCGGGTGAACCCGCTCCTACAAAGATTGTGTGGCTAGGAAATGTCGTGTCGGGCCAGCGCCCATTCCACATGCTCGCGCACCAGATCCGATTCATCGTCACGCCGGGCCTTCAGCGCCTCGATCACCGGAATCGTCGACGGCGCATTGCCCAACCCTACCGCCAGGTTGCGCAAAAAACGCTCGTACCCCGCCCGCCGCAAAGGCCCGCCCTCGGTCTTGCGCAGGAAGGTGCGTTCATCCCACAGGAACATCGCCGCCAGGTCGGTATTTTCCAGCCCATGCCGTGGCTGGAAATCCTGCTCCTGGCTGTGCTTGGCAAAGCGGTTCCACGGGCAGACGATCTGACAGTCGTCGCAACCGAATACCCGGTTGCCCATCTTTGCGCGTAACTCGACAGGGATCGCGCCCCTCAGCTCGATGGTCAGGTACGAGATGCAGCGTCGCGCATCCAGCACATAAGGGCCGACAAACGCCTGTGTCGGGCAGATGTCCAGACAGGCCTGGCAACGCCCGCAGTGTTCGCTGGTGGTGGCTTCGTCCACCGGCAGCGGCAGGTCGACGAACAGCTCGGCAAGGAAGAAATAGCTACCCGCCTTGCGGTTGAGCAACAGCGTGTTCTTGCCGATCCAGCCCAGCCCGGCCTGTTCGGCCAGGGCTTTTTCCAGTACCGGGGCGCTGTCCACGAAGGCACGGTAGCCGAACGGGCCGATGGCTTCCTGGATGCGGTCGGCGAGGAACTGCACGCGCTTGCGCACCAGCTTGTGGTAGTCCCGGCCAAGCGCGTAGCGTGACACGTAGGCCTTCTCGGGCTGGGCCAGGCGCTGCGCCATCTGCGTGTCGCCGGGCAGGTAGTCCATACGTAGCGAGACCACGCGTACCGTGCCGGGGATCAGTTGGTCGGGGTGTGACCTTTTGCTGCCGTGGGCGCCCAGGTATTCCATTTCACCCTGATAGCCGGCGTCGAGCCAACGCTGCAGGTGGTGTTCGTGTTCGCCAAGGTCGACCCCGGCGATGCCAACATGGGCAAAACCGAGTTCCTGGCCCCACATCTTGATCGATTGGGCCAGTTGGGCGAGGTCAGGTGTGGAGGCGGACATGGATGGGCAAGGCAATACGGGCTCAGGTGCGTATAATTCTGCCAGACATTGGAGCCTTTGACCCCATGCCACAGACCAAACACCCCAGTAATGCCCCTCAATTGCTCAGCAGCGTGACAGTTGCCCGCCTGCCGGCACGGCATGCGCACGCCCACAAAGGCGACTTTGGCCATGTACTGGTGGTCGGTGGCGACCTTGGTACCGGTGGCGCTGTATTGCTCAGCGCCGAAGCCGCCCTGCGTTGCGGCGCCGGGCTGGTCAGCGTGGCAACCCGGCCCGAGCACGTGTCGGCCAGCCTGGCGCGCCTGCCCGAAGTCATGTGCCTGGGTGTCCGTTCGGCCAACCAGCTGATGGGCGTGCTGGAGCGCGCCTCGGTACTGGTGGTCGGGCCCGGCCTGGGGCAGGCGGCGTGGGGCTGCAGCCTGTTGTCGGCGGTGGCCAACGCCCAGCGGCCGCAAGTGTGGGATGCCGATGCCTTGAATTTGCTGGCGCGCACCCCGCTGGCCCTGCCCAGTGGCAGCATACTTACCCCGCACCCGGGGGAGGCGGCGCGGCTGCTGGGTATTTCCACCGAGGCGGTGCAGGCCGACCGCCCTGGCGCTGCGCGCAAGCTGGCGCGCCGTTATAACAGCGTCTGTGTACTCAAAGGTGCCGGCACACTGGTGGCAGCCCCAAGCGGCCAGCTGGCGGTGTGCGAGCGTGGGCACCCGGCGATGGCCGGCGCCGGTCTGGGCGATGTGCTGACTGGCGTGCTGGCGGCACTGGTGGCCCAAGGCCTGGATGCCTGGGGCGCGGGTTGTCTGGGGGTGTGGTTGCACGCCTGTGCCGGCGAGCGCCTTGGGATAAAAGGTAGAGGCCTGGCGGCCAGTGATCTGGCGCCGGTCATTCGTGAGTTGTTGGAGGAGCATTCTGCGTGTCTGGCTTAAATCTGTTTCTGGCCGATGAAGAGGCCACGGTCAAATTCGGTGCAGCACTGGCCGAGGTGACCGGTGGTCGCGGCGTGATTTTCCTTGAAGGCGACCTGGGTGCGGGTAAAACTACCCTGTCGCGTGGCCTGATCCGCGGTCTGGGCCATACTGGTGCTGTGAAAAGCCCGACATTCACCGTGGTCGAACCCTATGAAATCGGCGAGGTCCGAGCCTTTCACTTCGACCTGTATCGCCTGGTCGACCCGGAGGAGCTTGAGTTCATGGGCATTCGTGACTATTTCGAAGGCGACCCGCTGTGCTTGTTCGAATGGCCACAAAAGGGTGCGGGCGTTTTGCCAAAGCCTGACCTGACCATTACCATAAGCCCCCAAGCGAGTGGACGCTCGCTGAACCTTTCGCCGCAGGGGGCTCGCGGCGAGGCCTGGTGCGTGGCACTGGCCGAACACTATAAACAGTAAGTGGGGTAGGTATGCGCATACGCGCACTGGTCGCCATCGTTGGGCTGCTGCTGACAACGGTGACCGTTGACGCTCTGGCCGTCACTCAAGTCAAGAGCATGCGCCTGTGGCGCGCACCGGACAACACGCGGCTGGTTTTCGACCTGTCTGGCCCTGTGCAGCACAGTGTCTTCACCCTGAGCGCACCCGATCGCCTGGTCATCGACATCAATGGCGCAACACTGGCCGCGCCACTGAATGTGGCTACCTCCAACACGCCGATAAGCAATGTGCGTTCGGCCCAGCGTACGCCAACCGACCTTCGGGTTGTGATCGACCTGAAAAAGTCGGTAACCCCGAAAAGCTTCACCTTGGCGCCCAATGCACAGTACGGCAACCGCTTGGTGGTCGATCTGTATGACCAGGAAGCTGACGCTATCGCGGCCAGCGCGCCACCGCCAGCACGGGCACCTGTGCAAACGCCTGCGACCACGCCGGCGGTGCCAGTGACGCCGGCCCGGCCGGCGATCAAGCTGCCACCGGTACCTAGTGGCAAGCGTGACATCGTGGTTGCCATCGATGCCGGGCATGGCGGCGAAGACCCTGGCGCTTCTGGCTCGCGTGGCCAGCACGAGAAAGACATCGTGTTGCAAATCGCCAAAGAACTGCAGCGTCAGATCAACAGCGAAAAAGGTTTCCGTGCTGAGCTGACCCGCACCGGCGATTACTTCATCCCGCTGCGCAAGCGTACGGAAATCGCCCGCAAGAAAGGCGCCGACCTGTTCATTTCGATTCACGCCGATGCGGCCCCGTCGCGCGCAGCCTTTGGCGCCTCGGTGTTCGCCCTGTCCGATCGTGGCGCCACCTCCGAGACTGCGCGCTGGCTGGCCGACACGGAAAACCGCTCCGACCTGATCGGTGGTGCGGGTAATGTCAGCCTCGACGACAAGGACCGCATGCTCGCTGGTGTGCTGCTTGATCTGTCGATGACAGCTACGCTCAGTTCCAGCCTCAACGTGGGGCAAAAGGTATTGGGCAACATGGGGCGCGTCACCTCGTTGCACAAGCAGCGCGTTGAACAGGCCGGTTTCATGGTGCTTAAGTCGCCAGACATCCCGTCGATCCTCGTTGAAACCGGGTTCATCTCGAACAACAACGAAGCCGCCAAGCTGGCCTCATCCAGCCACCAGCAGGCTCTGGCCAGGTCGATCCGCACCGGGGTGCACCAGTACTTCCAGCAGAACCCGCCACCTGGCACCTATATCGCCTGGCTGCGTGACACCGGCAAGATTGCCGCCGGTCCGCGTGAACACACCGTGCGCCCTGGCGAAACCCTGGCGATGCTCGCCGTGCGTTACCAGGTCAGTGTGGCCAGCCTGCGCAGCACCAACAAGCTGAAGACCGATGAGCTGAAGGTTGGTCAGCGCCTCGACGTGCCCGCCACAACCTTGGCCGCGCAATAATGAGTGGCGGTTCGCGAATTCAGCTGCTCAGCCCGCGGCTGGCCAACCAGATTGCTGCCGGCGAGGTTGTGGAGCGCCCGGCATCTGTAGCCAAGGAGCTGCTGGAAAACAGCCTGGACTCCGGTGCCCGGCGCATCGATGTGGAAGTAGAGCAGGGCGGCGTCAAACTGCTGAAGGTGCGGGACGATGGCAGCGGCATTTCTGCCGACGACCTGCCGCTGGCCCTGGCCCGCCACGCCACCAGCAAGATCCGCGAGCTGGAAGACCTTGAAGGGGTATTGAGCCTGGGTTTCCGTGGCGAGGCTTTGGCCTCGATCAGTTCGGTGGCGCGCCTGACCCTGACCTCGCGTACCGCCAGTGCCAGCGAGGCCTGGCAAGTAGAAACCGAAGGTCGCGACATGACGCCGCGGGTGCAGCCGGCGGCGCACCCGGTCGGTACTTCGGTGGAAGTGCGCGATTTGTTCTTCAATACCCCGGCCCGGCGCAAGTTCCTCAAGGCCGAGAAAACCGAATTCGATCACTTGCAGGAAGTGATCCGCCGGCTGGCGCTGGCCCGTTTCGATGTCGCCTTCCACCTGCGCCACAACGGCAAGAGCATCCTTAGCCTGCACGAGGCCCACGACGAAGTCGCCCGTGCGCGGAGGGTGGGTGCCATCTGTGGCCCTGGCTTCATGGAGCAGGCGCTGCCGATCGACGTGGAGCGCAACGGCCTGCGCCTTTGGGGCTGGGTCGGTTTGCCGACGTTCTCGCGCAGCCAGGCTGACCTGCAGTACTTCTTCGTCAATGGCCGGGCAGTGCGCGACAAACTGGTCGCCCATGCTGTGCGTCAGGCTTACCGGGACGTGCTGTTCAACGGCCGCCACCCTACGTTCGTGCTGTTCCTGGAGCTGGAGCCCAACGGCGTCGATGTGAACGTGCACCCTACCAAGCATGAAGTGCGATTCCGTGAAGGGCGCTCGGTGCACGACTTCCTGTACGGCACCTTGCACCGTGCCTTGGCCGACGTGCGCCCGGAAGACCAGCTGGCCGCACCTGCGGCGGTGCCTGAGCTGGTTCGCCCCACTGGCCAGCAGGCCGGTGAGTTCGGGCCCCAGGGTGAAATGCGCCTGGCCTCGCCGGTGCTAGAACAGCCTCGAGCCCCGCAGCAGTCGTTTTCCAATGGTGGCAGTGGCGCCGGTTACCAGTATCAATACACCCCACGTCCCTCGCAGCCGCTGCCGGCCGCAGAGGCACAGGCGGTGTATCGCGAGTTCTACAAGCCACTGGAAACCGGTGCAGCGCCTGCGACGGCCCTGCCCGAAAGCCAGGGCGACATTCCCCCGCTAGGCTACGCACTGGCGCAGCTCAAGGGCATCTACATCCTGGCCGAGAATGCTGTTGGCCTGGTGCTGGTGGATATGCACGCCGCCCACGAGCGGATAATGTACGAGCGCCTCAAAGTGGCCATGGCCAGCGAGGGCCTGAGCGGCCAGCCGCTACTGGTGCCGGAAACCCTCGCCCTTAGCCAGCGTGAAGCCGACTGTGCCGAAGAGCATGCCCAGTGGTTCCAGCGCCTGGGCTTCGAATTGCAGCGCCTGGGCCCCGAGACCTTGGCGATTCGCCAGATCCCGGCCTTGCTCAAGCAAGCCGAAGCCAATCGCCTGGTGCAGGACGTGCTTGCCGACCTTATGGAGTACGGCACCAGTGATCGCATTCAGGCGCACCTCAACGAACTGCTCGGTACCATGGCCTGCCACGGTGCCGTGCGCGCCAACCGGCGCCTGGCAATTCCCGAGATGAACGCCCTGCTGCGCGATATGGAAAACACCGAGCGCAGCGGCCAGTGCAACCATGGCCGTCCTACCTGGACCCAGATGGGCCTGGACGATCTGGACAAACTTTTCCTGCGCGGTCGATGAAATGAGCGGCAAGCCCCCTGCAATATTCCTGATGGGCCCGACGGCGGCCGGCAAGACCGACCTTGCCATCGAACTGACCACAGTGCTGCCGTGTGAACTGATCAGCGTCGATTCGGCACTTGTCTACCGTGGCATGGATATCGGTTCGGCCAAACCGTCGAAAGAAATCCTCGCCGCCCACCCGCACCGGCTGATCGACATTCGCGACCCGGCCGAGAGCTATTCGGCCGCGCAGTTCCGTACCGACGCCCTGGAGGCCATGGCCGAGATCACCGCGCGCGGCAAGATCCCGCTGCTGGTCGGTGGCACCATGCTCTATTACAAGGCGTTGATCGATGGCTTGGCCGACATGCCAGCGGCCGATGCGGCGGTGCGCGCCAAGCTGGAGGCACAGGCTGAAGCCCTGGGCCTGGCCGAGCTGCACCGCCAGTTGGCCGAGGTTGACCCAGAGTCAGCGGCACGTATTCACCCCAATGACCCGCAGCGGCTGATCCGGGCGTTGGAGGTGTACCGGGTGAGCGGTGAGAGCATGACAGTTCATCGCCGGCGTCAATTCGCGGAAAGTCGCGGCGCAGACGCAGGCGCTGGCGGACAATTGCCCTATACTGTCGCCAGTTTGGCGATTGCTCCTACAGATCGTCACATTTTGCATCAGCGAATTGCGTTACGATTTTCGCAGATGCTGGAACAGGGCTTCGTTGACGAGGTCCGATCGCTGCGAGCCAGAAGTGACTTGCACGCCGGGCTGCCGTCTATACGGGCAGTGGGTTATCGGCAAGTCTGGGATTACCTGGATGGCAAGCTGACTGAGAATGAGATGCGTGAACGCGGTATCATTGCTACCCGGCAGCTGGCCAAGCGGCAGTTCACCTGGTTGCGTGGCTGGCCTGAAGTGCACTGGCTTGACAGCCTGGCCTGCGACAATCTGTCCCGCACCTTGAAATACCTTGGGGCCATCTCCATATTGAGCTGAGTCCCTGCTGATTGCCGTCTATTCTTGCGAAGGGGCGGCCTAATTTATCGATTTTATTGAATTTCTATTATTTATCCTTACAGGAGTGCGGCATATGTCAAAAGGGCATTCGCTACAAGACCCTTACTTGAACACCTTGAGAAAAGAAAAGGTCCCGGTATCCATTTACCTGGTCAACGGTATCAAACTGCAGGGCTCGATCGAATCGTTCGACCAGTTCGTGGTATTGCTGAAGAACACCGTCAGCCAGATGGTCTACAAGCACGCCATCTCGACCGTAGTTCCGGCCCGTCCGGTCCGCCTGCCAAGCCCGTCCGACAGCGAGCACGGCGACAGCGAGCCAGGCAACGCCTGATAGGAGCCTGCATTGTTCTTTGAGCGCCACGGCGGTGGTGAGCGGGCATTGCTCGTTCACTTGGAAGGTCAGAACCCTGAGGCGCGAGAAGACCCGCAGGAGTTTCAGGAGTTGGCATTGTCGGCCGGGGCCGACATCGTCTCGCTGGTCACGGTGACAAGGCATCAGCCTTCCGCCAAATACCTGATTGGCAGTGGCAAGGTCGAAGAGTTACACGACCTGGTCCATGCCGAACAGGTAGATCTGGTGATTTTCAATCACACCCTCACGCCCAGTCAGGAGCGCAACCTCGAACGTGTGTTCGAGTGTCGTGTGCTGGACCGAACCGGGCTGATCCTCGATATCTTCGCCCAACGGGCGCGTACCCATGAAGGCAAGCTGCAGGTCGAACTGGCCCAGCTGGAGCACATGAGCACGCGGCTGGTGCGCGGCTGGACTCACCTTGAGCGACAAAAAGGTGGTATCGGCCTGCGCGGTCCGGGTGAAACCCAGCTGGAAACCGACCGCCGGCTGTTGCGGGTGCGTATACGCCAGATCAAGTCACGCCTGGAGAAAGTGCGCAGTCAGCGCGAGCAGGCGCGGCGCGGGCGCAAGCGCGCGGATATCCCATCGGTGTCGCTGGTGGGTTATACCAATGCCGGCAAGTCCACGCTGTTCAACGCCCTGACCGAGTCTGAGGTGTATGCCGCGGACCAGCTGTTCGCCACACTCGACCCGACCCTGCGCCGGCTCGAGCTCAACGACCTGGGGCCGATTGTGCTGGCCGACACCGTAGGCTTCATTCGTCACCTGCCGCACAAGCTGGTCGAGGCATTTCGGGCTACGCTCGAAGAGTCGAGCAACTCCGACCTGTTGCTGCATGTGATCGACGCCCATGAGCCAGAGCGCATGGAGCAGATCGAGCAGGTGCTGGCGGTGTTGGGCGAGATTGGTGCCGAGGGGTTGCCGATCCTCGAGGTGTACAACAAACTCGACTTGCTCGAAGATGTCGAGCCACAGATCCAGCGCAATGCCGATGGCAAGCCGGAACGGGTCTGGGTATCGGCACGCGATGGGCGTGGTCTGGAGCTGGTTGGCCAGGCGGTTGCCGAGTTGCTGGGGGATGATCTGTTTGTCGGTACCCTGTGTCTGGAGCAGCGTTTTGCCCGCTTGCGCGCGCAATTCTTTGCCCTGGGTGCCGTGCAGAGTGAAGAGCATGATGAAGAAGGGCGCAGCCTGCTGAGCGTGCGACTGCCCATGGTCGAACTGAATCGCCTGGTCAGCCGCGAAGGCATGGAGCCGCAAGTGTTTGTCGAGCAACACACTTTGCAATAAATGCTCGTCGAGGTCGCCGGGCAGCAGTGACAGGCATTCTGTAGCATTGGACGGCGCGCCGTGGGCGCGTCTTTGCTTTATCAGATGGAGAGCGCTATGGCTTGGAACGAGCCGGGTGGCAACTCGAACAATCAGGATCCCTGGGGCGGCCGCCGTGGTGGCGGTGGCGGCGGTGGTGACAAGAAAGGTCCACCGGATCTGGACGAGGCCTTCCGCAAACTGCAGGACAGCCTGAATGGCATGTTCGGCGGCAGCAAGAAACGTGGCGGCGGTGACCGCAATGTCGGCAAGGGCGGTGGCCTGGGCCTGCTTGGCATCGGCCTGGCGGTGCTGGCTGCAATCTGGCTGTACAACGCCGTGTATGTGGTCGACGAGCAGGAGCAGGCGGTTGTGCTGCGCTTCGGCAAGTACTATGAGACGGTCGGTCCCGGCCTGAACATCTACTTCCCGCCGATTGATCGCAAGTACATGGAAAACGTCACGCGTGAGCGTGCCTACACCAAGCAGGGCCAGATGCTGACCGAAGACGAGAACATCGTCGAGGTGCCGCTGACCGTCCAGTACAAGATCAGCAACCTGCAGGACTTCGTGCTCAACGTCGACCAGCCTGAGGTGAGCTTGCAGCACGCGACCGAGAGTGCTCTGCGCCACGTGGTTGGCTCCACTTCGATGGACCAGGTGTTGACCGAGGGTCGTGAGCAGATGGCCGTGGATATCCGCGAACGCCTGCAGCGCTTCCTCGACAACTACCGTACCGGTATCACCGTTACCCAGGTCAACGTACAAAGCGCGGCAGCCCCGCGTGAAGTGCAGGAAGCCTTCGACGACGTGATCCGGGCCCGCGAAGACGAGCAGCGTGCCCGCAACCAGGCCGAGTCCTATGCCAATGGCGTGGTGCCGGAAGCCCGTGGTCAGGCCCAGCGCATCATCGAGGACGCCAATGGTTACCGCGACGAAGTCATCGCTCGCGCCAAGGGTGAGGCAGACCGCTTCACCAAGCTGCTTGTCGAGTACCGCAAGGCACCTGACGTAACCCGTGAGCGTCTGTATCTGGAGACCATGCAAGAGGTCTACAGCAACTCGAGCAAGGTCATGGTGGCAACCAAGGACGGGCAGAGCAACCTGCTCTACCTGCCGCTGGACAAGATGGTCGAAGGCAGCCGCAGGCCGTCCGTGCCAACCACCAGCGTGTCGCCATCGGCCAACGATGCGGCCGCCCGTGCCGCGCAGGACATGCAACAGCAACAGCAGCCGCTGCGTACTAGGGAGAGCCGCTGATGAGCAATAGATCGCTGATCGCCCTGATCGCCGCCGTGGTCCTGGCCATCGTGGCCTGGAACAGCTTCTACATCGTGTCCCAGACCGAGCGTGCGGTACTGCTGCGCTTCGGTAAGGTGGTCGAGGCGGATGTTCAGCCAGGCCTGCACGTGAAGATTCCGTACGTGAACCAGGTGCGCAGGTTCGACGCCCGACTGATGACCCTCGATGCTCCTACCCAGCGGTTCCTGACCCTGGAAAAGAAAGCGGTGATGGTCGACGCCTACGCCAAGTGGCGCGTCAAGGACGCTGAACGCTTCTACACCGCCACGTCCGGCATGAAGCAGATCGCCGACGAGCGTCTGTCGCGCCGTCTGGAAAGTGGCCTGCGCGACCAGTTCGGTAAACGTACCCTGCACGAAGTGGTTTCCGGTGAGCGTGACGCGCTGATGGCTGACATCACTGCATCGCTGAACCGCATGGCGAGCAAGGAGCTGGGCATTGAGGTGGTCGACGTGCGCGTCAAGGCCATCGACCTGCCGAAGGAAGTCAACCGCAGCGTGTTCGACCGTATGAGCACCGAGCGTGAGCGTGAAGCCCGCGAGCACCGTGCCAAGGGTAACGAGCTGGCTGAAGGTATCCGTGCCGATGCCGACCGTCAGCGCCGTGTGCTGCTGGCCGAGGCTTATCGCGAAGCAGAAGAAACCCGTGGTGATGGCGACGCCCAGGCGGCCGCTATCTATGCCAAGGCCTACAGCCAGGACGCTGATTTCTATGCGTTCCACCGTAGCCTGCAGGCATACCGCGAGAGCTTCTCGAGCAAGAGCGACGTGATGGTCCTGGACCCGAAGAACGAGTTCTTCCGTTACCTGGACAAGAGCAGGCCTTGATGCTCAGGCCCTGATTTTCATGCAGCGGCGTCCCGCCTGGCAGCTAATGCACCAGGCGGGGTGCATCCTGAATGAAAAGGGGTGTATGATGAGGCAGCCGGGAAATTTCCCGGCTTTTTTGCGTCTGCAAGGTTGATTGGCACAGCGCCAGTCGACAGTTTGGTCAGCTCGCAAGGCAATTTGAGGGTGTCGGGTACGGTGGCTGCGCTGGGATCAGTGCTGCCCGCTGCTGTGCGCGATACCGGCTTTTCTGACGGCTTGCCTGCTGGCAAGCCGCCCGGACCAGAGGGGAAATGGCGTAATGGCAACGGTAGACCGCTGGCTGCTGCCAGATGGCATCGAGGAAGTACTGCCACCTGAGGCTGCGCGCATCGAGATCGCGCGCCGCCAGGTGTTGGACCTGTTCCAGAGTTGGGGCTACGAACTGGTCGTCACCCCGCATATCGAGTACCTGGAGTCGCTGCTTACCGGCGCTGGCCAGGACCTGGATCAGCGCACCTTCAAGGTAGTGGACCCGCAGTCCGGCCGCCTGATGGGCTTCCGCGCCGACTTCACCCCGCAGGTGGCGCGTATCGATGCGCACACACTGCGCCGTGAAGGCCCGAGCCGCCTGTGCTATGCCGGCAGCGTGCTGCACGCCCAGCCGCGTGCCCTGTCCACCTCGCGCAGCCCGATCCAGCTGGGTGCCGAGCTGTACGGTGATGCCAGCCCTACCAGTGATGTCGAGGTCATCAGCCTGATGCTCGCCACGCTGCAGCTGACCGATGTGCCGGATGTGCACATGGACCTGGGCCACGTCGGTATTTACCGCGGCCTGGCCCGTGCCGCCGGCCTGTCTGGCGCGGTCGAACAGCAGCTGTTCGACGCCATGCAGCGCAAGGCTGTCGATGAAGTGCAGGCACTGACCGCCGACCTGCCGAAAGACCTGGGCAGCATGCTGCGCGCCCTGGTCGAACTGTGCGGTGGTCGTGAAGTACTGGCTGAAGCCCGCGTGCGCCTCGGTCGCGCCCCGGCCAGCGTGCTGGCGGCGCTGGACGACCTGCTGGCAATCGCTGATCGCCTGGCGTCGCGCTACCCGGACCTGCCGCTGTACTTCGACCTCGGCGAGCTGCGTGGCTACCACTATCACACCGGCGTGGTGTTCGCCGTGTTCGTGCCGGGCGAAGGCCAATCGATCGCCCAAGGCGGGCGCTACGACGATATTGGCGCTGATTTTGGCCGGGCGCGCCCGGCCACTGGTTTCTCCACGGATTTGAAGACCCTGGTCACACTGGGGCGAGCGGAGGTCGTATTGCCAACTGGCGGCATCTGGATGCCGGACAGTGGCGACGCGGCCCTCTGGCAGCAAGTCTGCCAGTTGCGCAACGAGGGCCAGCGTGTGGTTCAGGCTCTGCCTGGCCAGCCGTTGAGTGCTGCTCTCGAGGCGGATTGTGATCGTCAATTGATTCAGCAAGACGGGCGCTGGCAGGTTCTGCCGCTGGCCCAGTGAGTTTCTGCGTCGGCAACAGGCCGGCAACCAAGTTTGCGTGAATGAGGACCAATGTAATGGGTAAGAATGTCGTCGTCCTGGGCACCCAGTGGGGTGATGAGGGCAAAGGCAAGATCGTCGATCTGCTGACCGAACATGCTGCCGCCGTAGTGCGCTACCAAGGTGGCCACAATGCGGGTCACACCCTGGTGATCAACGGTGAAAAAACCGTTCTGCACCTGATTCCGTCCGGCATCCTGCGTGAAGGCGTACAGTGCCTGATCGGTAACGGCGTGGTCGTTGCCCCGGACGCACTGATGCGCGAAATCACCAAGCTGGAAGAGAAAGGCGTGCCGGTGCGTGAGCGTCTGCGCATTTCCCCGGCTGCGCCGCTGATCCTGTCGTACCATGTGGCCCTGGACCAGGCCCGCGAAAAAGCCCGTGGCGAAGCCAAGATCGGCACCACTGGCCGTGGTATTGGCCCAGCCTACGAAGACAAGGTGGCACGTCGCGGCCTGCGCGTGGGCGACCTGTTCCACCGCGAGCGTTTCGCTGCCAAGCTGGGTGAGCTGCTGGATTACCACAACTTCCAGCTGGTGAACTACTACAAAGAGCCAGCCATCGACTTCCAGCAGACGCTGGACGAGTGCATGGCTTACGCCGAACAGCTCAAGCCGATGATGCTCGACGTCACCGCCGAGCTGCACAACCTGCGTCGCGCCGGCAAGGACATCATGTTCGAAGGTGCCCAGGGCTCGCTGCTGGACATCGACCACGGCACCTACCCGTACGTCACCAGCTCCAACACCACTGCTGGCGGTATTTCCACCGGTTCCGGCGTTGGCCCGATGTACCTGGACTACATCCTGGGTATCACCAAGGCCTACACCACTCGCGTGGGTTCCGGTCCGTTCCCGACCGAACTGTTCGACGAGACCGGCGCTACTCTGGCCAAGCGTGGTCACGAGTTCGGTTCCACCACCGGCCGTGCCCGTCGTTGCGGCTGGTTCGATGCCGTCATCCTGCGTCGCGCCATCGACGTCAACAGCATCTCGGGCATCTGCCTGACCAAGCTGGACGTACTGGACGGCCTGGAAACCATCAACATCTGTGTTGGCTACAAGAACGAGAACGGTGCCGTCATCGACGCGCCTTCCGATGCCGACAGCTACATCGGCCTGGAGCCGGTGTACGAAGAGATGCCAGGCTGGAGCGAGTCGACTCTGGGTGTGAAAACCCTGGAAGAGCTGCCGCAAGCTGCGCGTGACTACATCAAGCGTATCGAAGAGCTGGTTGGCGCGCCGATCGACATCATTTCGACCGGTCCGGACCGCAACGAGACCATCGTGCTGCGTCATCCGTTCGCCTGATCTGCCCTCCAGGCTGATCTGACGCCGTGGCCCTGAAAAGGGCTGCGGCGTTTTCATTTGTGGGTATGCTGGGGCTGGCCAATCCACCGGCAATCCACCGTTGCCGCCGCTACCGTATTCGCGGGTAAACCCGCTCCTACACTGATTGGGTGTGGGCACACAACGGCGGTTGGGCGCAGGCCGTTGTAGGAGCGGGTTCACCCGCGAAAGGGCCGGCACACGAAACCTCATTGCTAGACCTTGGCGCATTTCCCTGCTGCCTACGGCACAACCCTTGCTGTAAGAAGTTTCTGTAGATGCCATCAATATAGTGGCGCCAGAAAACACGAGGGTTACACCGTGTCTGCCATCCTCTCACTGTTACGAAGCCGCCTCTTGCGGCCTGTGTTTGTTGCCCTTGGTATCGCTCTTTTGGTGCAAGTGCTGGTTGCCGTTGCGCTCACCCGAAGCACAGTCACCGCCCTGGAGGCTGACCTTGGCGAGCGACTGGGTAATGACAGTCGCCAACTGGCAAGCGAACTGGAGCAAGCCGGGCAAGATGTGCGCTCTGGGCTCGACGGCCTGTCCAGCAGCACCCGCCAGCGCCTGAGCGCAGGGTTGTCGGAGCGCCTGCAAAGCGAACAGCAGCAACTTCGCAGTACCCTGGAAAAGAACCTCAAGGATTCCGCCAACGACATGGCCGAGCTGCTGGCTTCGGTTGCGCCGCGGGCGATCTGGGACAACGACGTGCCGGTGCTCTCGGATTTCGCGCGACGCGCTCAGCGTAACCCGAACGTGTTGTTCGTGGTGTACGACGACGCTCAGGGTCAGCACCTGACTCGCTATCTCAACCGGCAAAACCCGATCAACCAGGCCTTGTTGGAAAAAGGCCAGGGCGAGCGTGCGCTGGACAAGGTGCTCGATGCCGCGCGTCGTGATCCGTCGGTGTATTTCGTCGAAGCCTCCATCAACCCCAATGGCGCCGAGATCGGCAAAGTCCTGATGGGGGTTTCTACAGCCGGCATTGACCAGGAACTCAAGGCGCTCGACCAGCGCTTCAGTGCCCTGATCGCCAGTGGCGAGCAACTGGTTGGCGATAGCCTGGGCGCGGCGGCTGCCGACAGTGGCAAGGCCCTGCGCGAGCGCCTGGAAGTCGCGCAGGCTAGCGCCACCGCGATGCAGGCCAACACTGCACAGACCGTGCGCGATGCGGCTGCCGAGCTGCGCTGGCGGATTGGCCTGGGCCTTGTGGTGGTGGGCCTGGGTGTGCTGCTGGTGGTCGCTTTAGTGTTAGGCCGCCGGGTGCTCAGCAAACTGCGCCTGCTGATCGCAGCGCTCAACGACCTTGCCGCTGGCGAAGGCGACCTGACCAAGCGCGTGACCCTCGACAGCCGCGACGAGATCGGCGACATGGCGTCGGCGGTCAATCGCTTTGTCGACAAGCTGCAGCCCATCGTCCGCGAGGCCGGCGAGGTGGCCCAGCGTACCGGCGTCGAGATCGGCACCATGGCCCAGCGCAATGCCGGTGCCGATGCCGCGGCGGCGTTGCAGCGTGACGAAGTGGCCGCCAGCCTGCGCGACCTGTCGAGCATGGCTGACGAGGCTCAGGCTGAAAGCCATGCTATGCAGGCGGCGTTGCAGCAGGTGGTGGACATTCGCCAGGCGACCGATGAGAACAGCCGTTCCTCGACGCAACTGGCGAGCCTGATCGAGAACCTTGCCGGGCAGGTCGAAACGGGCTCTCAGGTGATCGAGCGCCTGGCCAAGCAGAGCGAACAGATTGAAGTGGTGCTGACCGTCATCCATGGCATTGCCGAGCAGACCAATCTGCTGGCCCTCAACGCTGCAATCGAAGCCGCGCGCGCTGGTGAGACTGGCCGCGGATTCGCTGTAGTGGCCGATGAAGTGCGCGCGCTGGCGAGCAAGACGCAAAGCTCTACCGGCGACATTCAGGCGCACATTACCGCGCTGCAAAAAGGTGCCAAGGAAGCAGTGGCCACCATCAGTCAGGCTGGGCTCAAGGCTAGTGAAGGGTTGTTGGTGCTGCGTGACAACGAGCGCCGCCAGCAGTCGGTGCAGACTGCGGTGGAGCAGGTGCACGCGGCCATTGGTTTGGCGACTCGCGCTGCCGAACAACAGGCCCATGGCGCACAGGCGGTGCGTGGGCGGGTGGAGACTATCCATGCTCAGGCTGAGCGTTCGGCTGAGGTGGTGATGCAGACTACGGCCAGCAGCAAGGTGCTGGATGAGTTGGCCGCGCAACTGCGGGCGAGCCTGGGTCAATTCAGGGCTTGATTGCCTGGGCTGGCCCTGTCGCCGGCGAGCCGGTTCCCACAGGTATTGCGCAGGTTTTGGAGCGGTGCGGTGGCCGTCAGGGTTGGCAGGTGTTCGTCACAGCATCTTCATCGCGTGGGAGATCGAGCGCCGCCCGCGCGGCGCGCATCGCGAGCTGGCGCTCGCTCCTACGTTTGTTTCGGGCCAGTGAGGCCTGTGACAGGTGCGCGCGACCGCCTTGTTCGTACGACGCGATATCGAGCCATGCACCAGGGCGTTCGCGCGCAAATCCCATAGGAATAATTGGCCCGAAACAAACGTAGGAGCGAGCGCCAGCTCGCGATGCGCGCCGCGCGGGCGGCGCTCGATCCCACACGCGCTGCATATCTTGTGGCAAACACCTGTCAGCCCTGATGCGATCCCTGTCTGAGCTGGCTATCGGCCGATTGTGTGCCGAATGTTGGCCAATCTCGACTCGAAACATTTTTGACGTGATCACCCGGCATTCATCATCAAATTTGTAGGCAATTTCCCAAATTGGCCCTGGCCGGACGCGTATGATTCCGGCATCGGGCCTAGGGCGCTAGGGTCAGTCGCATCTGAAGGCACGCAGCGCCAATCCGCCATTCGCCTTCGGGAACAACCTCACGGCAGCGATGTCCGGACACCGTCGTTATCAGTCCAATCTTTACCAAGGAGAGGTAAGCTTGGCCTTCGATGCTTATATTCAAATCGCAGAGATCACTGGCGAAGCACTGGATGAGCAGTACGCCAACTGGGTCGAAATCATCGGCTACAAGTTCGGTGCCAACCAGAGCATCTCTGCCACCGCAAGCTCCGCGGGCGGAGCATCATCAGGCCGCACCACACTCACCAACGTCACCTTCACTAGGTATCTGGACAGTGCCAGCTACAAGCTGCTGGAGGCGCGCTGTGCCGGGCAGCACCTGAAGGAAGTGAAGCTGTCGCTGTAGGTATTCCCACCGGTGGAGCAGCAACTTACGCATGTGCGGTATTGGGGGGAGCGGCTGGAGGTATTGCTGGCGGTGAGTTTGGTGAGGTATTGGGAGAAAGCGTGGGGGAGATTTTGTATGAGGCAGTGCGATGAGTAACTTGTACCTGGCAGTGCTTGGTGTGTTTGTAATTATCTCGCCGTTTTTGATGTTTGGTGTGTGGGTATTCGTTGCGTATCGATATCTGGATCGTATCGAATCAATCTTGTCAAATAGCCGAATGGTGGCTGTGAACAGAGAAATATATTCTCATGCTGGGCTGCTTGGGAAAGTCATGCGGCTAGGATCAATTTCTGCAATGCTGTCTATGAAATATTTTAGCGTTCGAAAGGGGCTGTTAGATAACAATGATGTTGCTAAGGCTCCCGCCGACCTGCAAAGGCTGTTAGTGCGCTTGTGGACTGTACAAATTTTGCTGATTGCATTGATTGTTCTTTTTTTTGTTTGGATAGAGTACTTGAGGTAAGCTCTGGTCAAACAGAATGCAACCCATTGTTTTCTAAGCACTCAAGCAGTCACCAACTGATACCCCAGTTTTCGGGCTTTGCGAAGCAAAGCCCTGACCTGCCGGTCTCGGTTCCGAACTCTTCAAGATCTTGTTCAACATAAGCCTGCTTCTTGGTTAACAGGCTGTACACCAGACGTACCAACTGATGCGCAGTGATTTATGAGAGTGCGAAAATGAGTACCGAAGCATTGACGATAATCGCATCTATCCTGCTCGCTTGTATGTCAATCAGCGTGTGTGTGATGATTTACTTTGCTTGTCGATCTATAGAAGCTATCGAAAAAGCTTTAGCGAAATGCAAGTATATTCAGGATAATAGGGGGGGCTTTTCAGCGGCTGGCCTTGCTGGAAAATTAATGCGTACTTGCCTGGCGGCAAATATGCTCATGATTCCAGGGTTGTTTGTTCGAAAAGGTGTGGCAGATATTTCAGATCTCGAGAGTTTCCCAAGGTCTATGAAAAGAGTTTTGTTACCCTCTTGGGTGGGGCTTGTAGTATCTACGACCTTGTTCTTTGCTTTCAACTGGCTAGTGGGAGTTTTAAAGTGAACTTGTGATGAAGTCTAGGCACTCAGGCTTGTGCCCAGGCCACATGGCGGCCTGGGCAAGCTTTCAAGCCTTGTTCAAATACATCCGCGTAGTCAGCAAATATACCGGCAACCCCGACACCACAATCAACAACGCCGCATACGGCGCCGCTGCCGCGAACTCGACGTTGGCTGTGTGCGCCCACACTTCGGTGGCCAGGGTGGTCATGCCGGTCGGGCTGAGCAGCAGGGTAGCCGTCAGCTCCTTCATGGCATCCAGGAACACCAGTGCAAAGGCCGCTGCCATGGCCGGGAAGATGATCGGCAAGGTCACCCGGCAGAATGCGGCAAAGCTGCTGGCGCCCAGGGTGCGTGCGGCTTCTTCCAGCGTCGGCGAAGCCTTGTTAAGCGCGGTGCGCACCGGCGACTGGGCCAGCGGCAGGAACAGCAGCGCATAGGCCAACAGCAGCAAGGCCGTTGTCTGGTACAGCGCCGGCACGTAGTGCAGGGCGAAGAACACCAACGTCAGGGCAATCACCAGGCCGGGCAGGGCGTGCAGGAGGTAGGGCAGACGCTCAGCCCAAATCGCCAGGCGGCCTTTGTAGCGCACCACCAGGAAGCTGATAGGCAGAGCCAGCAGCACACAAAAGCCGGCACCGCCCAGCGACACCGACAGCGAGGTGAACAGCGCCTTCGAGATGGCCGCCACCGGGAATGCCGCCGACGAACCCACGCTCAGCCAGTAACCGAGCATCGCCAGCGGAATGCCGCTGCCCAGCACCGCCAGGCCCACGCAGAACAGTTGCGCCAGCACCGCCCAGCCGCGCAGCCGCACCGGTTGCGCACGCCGCGCTACGCCCTGGCCAATACGTACATGGCGGGCTTTGCCGCGCACCCGCAGTTCCAGCCACAGCATTGCCAGGCACATCGCCAACAGCACGGCAGACAGCATGGCCGCGTTGGCATTGCTGAACTCCAGTTCGAACTGCTGGTAGATCGCCGTGGTAAAGGTTTGCAGGCCGAGGATCGACAGCGCGCCAAACTCCACCAGCATATGCAGGGCAATCAGTAGCGCACCGCCGAGCATCGACGGCCACAGCAGCGGCAGGGTGACTTTGCTGAACACGCCCCAGCGGCTGCAACCCAAGGTGCGTGCCGACTCCTCCAGCGAGGTGTCAAGGTTGCGCAGGGTTGCGGCAACGGGCAGGAACACCAGCGGGTACTTGGACAGGGCCATGACCATGATCGCGCCGCCCAGGCCTTCAAAGTCCGAACTTAGCGACACCCAGGTGAAGCTGCTGACGAACGACGGCACGGCGAATGGCAGGCACAGCACCACGCCCCACAACCGGCGGCCGGCCAGGTTGCTGCGCTCCAGCAGCCAGGCCAGTGCCAGGCCGACCACCATGCAGGTCAGCGTCACCCCGACCATCAGCATCAGGGTGTTGCGCATCAGCCCCCAGACGAAGGGCCGCCACAGCAGGTGCAAAGCTTCGCGCCAGCCGGCTTCCCAGGCTTTGATGGCGACATAAGCCAGTGGCAGCAAGCTCATTGCCACTAGGAACAGCACAGGCAGCACTACCCAGATGGAAGGGCGCTTGCGGCGCGGTACGAAGCGTACCGGCACCGGTTCGGACAGGGCGGCAGTCATCAGAGCAGGCCGACCTCACGCTCAAGTTCGATGGCTTCCTCGGCATTGCCCAGGTCAGCTGGCGAGATCTTCGGCGGGCGCAGTTCGTCGAACGGTTTCAGGCCGCGGTCAGAAACCATGCCCTTGTGCAGCGGGTACTCGGCGGTGGTCTGGGTGATCACGCGCTGGCCTTCCTCGCTGGCCATCCAGTTGAGCAGGGCCTGGGCTTCTTTCGGGTGTTTGCTGGCCTTGACCACGCCTGCGCCGGAGATAGTGACCAGGTTGCCAGCATCGCCGTCGGCCAGGTAATAGAGCTTGGTGTCCAGCTTGCCGCGTTCGCGTTCAAGCGCGTACCAGTAGTAGTTGTTCACCAGTACCGCAGCCACTTCACCCTTTTCTACGGCTTTGAGGGCAACCATGTTGTTGGTGTAGGTCTTGCCGAAGGCTTTCAGGCCGGTCAACCATTCTTCGGTGGCTTCACGCCCGTGCATCTTCAGAATGGCCACGGCCTGCTCCTGGAACGCACCGCTGGTGGGGACGTAGCCGACGCGGCCTTCCCACTCAGGGTTGGCGAAGTCCATCACCGTGGTCGGCAGGTCTTTCTCGTCGACTTTCTTCGGGTTGTACACCACGATGCGCGTACGGGCGGTGATACCCATCCAGGTGCCGTTGGCGCCAACGTACTCCTTGGGCATCATGTTCAACGTAGCGTCGTCAATCTTGGCCAGCAGGCCCAGTTCGCCCAGGTTGTTCAGGGGCGGGGACTCTTCGGTGTAGATGATGTCGGCCGGCGAGCGGTCGCCTTCCTCGATGATCTGGCTGGCCAGCTGGTTGCTGCTGCCTTTACGGATGTCGATGTGGATGCCGGTCTTGGCCTCATAGGCCTTGGCAATGGCTTCGCCGATTTCCTTGTGCTGACCGTTGTACATGGTCAGCGTGACCGGTGCGTCTGCCATGGCGGCCGGAGCGCCGATGACCAGGCTCAGCACTGCGGCGGCCAAGGTACGCATCAGCGGTTGCGGGCGGATCGTCATGCGGGTACTTCCTCGCTTACGGCTACATATTTGGAAACAATGGTAAACGAAATTCTTTCTCAAGTGGCCGGGTGACGAGAAATTCATGGTCAGACCATGGTGCAAGGGCTTGGGGTGTGTTGCCTGTAGGGGGGGGGCTATTCGCGGGGGGGGCCGCTCTTACAACGTGCGCGTATCGAGGAGGGGCACAAAAAATCGCAGGCAAGAAAAAACCCACTAGCAAGCTAGTGGGTTTTTGTATGGTGCCCAGGAGAAGACTCGAACTTCCACGACCTTGCGGTCACTGATACCTGAAACCAGCGCGTCTACCAATTCCGCCACCTGGGCAAAGCTTTACATCATCTGCAGAAGGCGACTATCGTTCGCTTTCACACAGTAGTAACAGATCCTTGGTCATCTGTTACTTGAAAATATTTGGTGCCCAGGAGAAGACTCGAACTTCCACGACCTTGCGGTCACTGATACCTGAAACCAGCGCGTCTACCAATTCCGCCACCTGGGCACACATTCGAGGTTACTTGATGCTTTACAGCGTCGTTCATCTCTACTACAACTTCGGGGTTGTCCGTCGTTGTGGTGCGCACTATACGGACGCTCCCCAAGGCTGTAAAGCCCCCAATCGAAAAAAAATTCAAAAAATTCAACCCGTTGATTCCACAAGCCTATTTCTGCTGTTTATGCACTGCAGCGGGGGCTGTCCAAGGCAGACATTTCCGGTTTCAATACGCCTATGCCAGAATTCATATCTATATACCCCAAGGTGAACCCCTTCTGATGGCCGATTGGCAATCCCTCGATCCCGAGGCCGCTCGCGAAGCGGAAAAATACGACAACCCCATTCCCAGCCGTGAGCTGATCCTGCAGCGTCTCGCCGACCGAGGCGAACCTGCTGCCCGCGAGGAGCTGGCAAAAGAGTTCGGTCTGTATGAAGAAGACCAGATCGAAGCCCTGCGCCGCCGCCTGCGTGCCATGGAGCGCGATGGCCAGCTTATCTATACCCGGCGCGGCACTTATGCCCCGGTAGACAAGCTGGACCTGATCTGTGGTCGCGTCTCCGGCCACCGCGATGGCTTCGGCTTCCTTATTCCCGATGACGGCAGCGAAGACCTTTTCCTCAGCCCGTCGCAGATGCGACTGGTGTTTGATGGCGACCGCGGCCTGGCCCGCGTCTCCGGTGTCGACCGCCGTGGCCGCCGTGAAGGCGTGCTGGTCGAAGTCATCTCTCGTGCCCACGAAAGCGTGGTCGGCCGCTATTTCGAAGAAGGCGGCATCGGTTACGTAACCCCGGACAACCCGAAGATCCAGCAGGAAGTGCTGGTGACCGCCGGGCGCAACGGAGGTGCCAAGATCGGCCAGTTCGTCGAGATCAAGATCACCCACTGGCCAACGCCGCGCTTCCAGCCGCAAGGCGATGTGGTCGAGGTCATCGGCAACTACATGGCGCCGGGCATGGAAATCGACGTTGCCCTGCGCAGCTACGACATTCCGCACGTGTGGCCCAATGATGTGGTCAAGGAAGCACGCAAGTTCCGCTCCGAAGTCGAGGAGAAGGACAAAGAGAAGCGTGTCGACCTGCGCCATCTGCCGTTCGTCACCATCGACGGTGAAGACGCCCGCGACTTCGACGATGCCGTTTATTGCGAACCGCTGGGCAAGCTGCGTCTGTTCTCCGGTGGCTGGCGCCTGTACGTGGCCATCGCTGACGTTTCCAGCTACGTGCGTCTGGGCTCTGCCCTGGATGTCGAAGCCCAGCAGCGCGGCAACTCGGTGTACTTCCCCGAGCGCGTGGTGCCGATGCTCCCCGAAGAGCTGTCCAACGGCCTGTGCTCGCTGAACCCGCACGTCGACCGGTTGGCCATGGTCTGTGAAATGACCATGAACAAAGCCGGCCAGATGGTCGACTATCAGTTCTACGAAGGCGTGATCCACTCCCACGCCCGCCTGACCTACAACAAGGTCAGCAGCATGCTCGAGCATGCCCGTACCCGTGAGGGCAAGGCGCTGCGCGAGGAGTACAAGGAGGTCGTGCCCGACCTGAAAAATCTGTACAACCTGTACAAGGTGCTGGTGGAAGCGCGTCACACGCGTGGTGCCATCGACTTCGAAACCCAGGAAACCCGCATCATTTTCGGTGATCAGCGCAAGATCGCTGAAATTCGCCCGACAGTGCGTAACGATGCCCACAAGCTGATCGAGGAATGCATGCTGGCGGCCAACGTGGCCACTGCCGAGTTCCTGCAGAAGCACGGTGTACCGGCGTTGTACCGCGTGCACGACGGCCCGCCGCCGGAGCGCCTGGAAAAACTGCGTGCCTTCCTGGGTGAGTTGGGCCTGAGCCTGCACAAGGGCAAGGACCCGTCGCCGAAGGATTACCAGGCCCTGCTGGCGAGCATCGCCGGCCGCCCGGACTTCCACCTGATCCAGACGGTGATGCTGCGCTCGCTGAGCCAGGCCGTGTACAGCACCGAGAACAACGGCCACTTCGGCCTGAACTACGAGGCGTACACCCACTTCACCTCGCCGATCCGCCGGTACCCGGACCTGCTGGTGCACCGCGCCATCCGCAGCATCATCCGCTCCAAGGTTGATACCCCGCACGTCAAGCGTGCCGGTGCCATGAGCATCCCCAAGGCGCGTATCTACCCGTACGACGAAAACACCCTGGAGCAACTCGGCGAGCAGTGCTCGATGACCGAGCGTCGGGCTGACGAAGCCACCCGTGACGTGGTCAACTGGCTCAAGTGCGAGTTCATGAAGGATCGCGTGGGCGAGACCTTCCCGGGCGTGATCACCGCGGTGACCGGTTTCGGCCTGTTCGTCGAGCTGACCGATATCTATGTAGAGGGCCTGGTGCACGTCAGTGCGTTGCCGGGTGACTACTACCACTTCGACCCGGTACACCATCGCCTGGCCGGCGAGCGTACTGGTCGCAGCTTCCGCTTGGGCGACACCATCGAAGTGAAGGTCATGCGTGTTGACCTGGATGAGCGCAAGATCGACTTCGAAGTGTCGGAAAAGACCCTTGCCGCACCGATCGGCCGCAAGCAGCGTGGTGCCGCACCGGTTGCCGAAAAAACCGAGCGACAGCCGGCAACTGAAGCGAAAGCCACGCCCAAGCCGCGCAGCCGCAAAAGCGAAGCGTCCGAAGCGTACTTCCCCAAGGATGCTGTGCAGCGTAACGCTGAAGTGCGTAAAAGCCGCGAGATGAAGAAAGCGCTGATGACCGACGCGCGCAGCAGTGCCGGCAGCAAATCCGAGAAAGGTGGCAAGCCGTCCGGCAAGCCGACCAAGCACCGTAAAGGCCCGTCGAAGTCCGGCGCGCCACGCAAAAGCAAGAGCAATTCATGAGTCAGCTGGAAAAGATCTACGGCGTACACGCCGTGCAGGCATTGCTGCAGCACCATCCAAAGCGGGTCAAGCAGATCTGGCTGTCGGAAGGGCGCAGCGAGCCACGCCTCGAGACCTTGCTGGCGCTGGCCGCGGAAAACCGCGTGCCGGTCGGCCAGGCCGAGCGCCGTGAGATGGATGCCTGGGTCGAAGGTGTGCACCAGGGCGTTGTTGCCGAGGTCAGCCCGAGCCAGGTGTGGGGCGAGCTGATGCTCGAAGAGCTGCTTGAACGCACAGAGACGCCGCTGCTGATCCTGGTGCTGGACGGCGTGACCGACCCGCACAACCTCGGCGCCTGCCTGCGTACCGCCGATGCGGCCGGTGCCACGGCAGTGATCGTACCCAAGGACAAGTCCGCAACGCTGACGCCGGTTGTGCGAAAGGTGGCTTGTGGCGCGGCAGAAGTCATTCCGCTGGTGGCTGTGACCAACCTGGCGCGTACGCTTGAGAAGTTGCAGCAGCGTGGCCTGTGGGTAGTGGGTACCGCTGGCGAGGCCGAGCAGGAGATCTACCAGCAAGACCTCACCGGGCCACTGGTGATGATCATGGGCGCGGAAGGCAAGGGCATGCGCCGGCTCACCCGCGAGCATTGCGACTTTCTGGTGAAGTTACCGATGGCGGGTAGCGTCAGCAGCCTTAACGTGTCGGTAGCGACCGGGGTTTGCCTGTTCGAAGCCGTCCGTCAGCGTCAGGCAAAGCGCTGATCTTCAGCCTGTATCGGCCTATTCGCGGGCGCGCCCGCTCCCACAGGTAATCTGCAATGCCAGAGGCAGCAGTGAGCCTGTGGGAGCGGGCGTGCCCGCGAATAGGGGCTGACACATTCTGAATATCTCAGGCTGTTCAAATATTCGCCAATTGCCTTGCGTGTGCGGCACGCCTTCTCTACAATTGCGCCCCTTGCCGAGCTGGCAGGCGCTCATGTGCCTCCCCTCCGTGCAAGACATACAGTGTCATTCACTCCTTGTCTGACCAGATTCGCTGGCAGACTACTAACCCGTAAGGAGCATTCATGCGTCATTACGAAATCATCTTCCTGGTTCACCCGGACCAGAGCGAGCAAGTCGGCGGCATGGTTGAGCGTTACACCAAGCTGATCGAAGAAGATGGTGGCAAGATCCACCGCCTGGAAGACTGGGGCCGTCGTCAACTGGCCTACGCAATCAACAATGTTCACAAGGCTCACTACGTGATGCTGAACGTTGAGTGCACCGGCAAGGCCCTGGCCGAGCTGGAAGACAACTTCCGCTACAACGATGCCGTTATCCGTAACCTGGTCATCCGTCGCGACGAAGCCGTTACCGGCCAGTCCGAGATGCTGAAGGCTGAAGAAAACCGCAGCGAGCGCCGTGAGCGTCGTGAGCGTCCTGAGCATGCTGAATCCGCCGAAGGCGATGACAGCAATGACAGCGACTCCAGCGATAACGCTGACGAGTAATCCACGGACCTTTAGAGGAGCCTATTAAATGGCACGTTTCTTCCGTCGTCGTAAATTCTGCCGCTTCACTGCTGAAGACGTGAAAGAGATCGACTTCAAAGATCTCAACACCCTGAAAGCTTACGTATCCGAAACCGGCAAGATCGTTCCAAGCCGTATCACCGGTACCAAAGCTCGTTATCAGCGTCAGCTGGCTACCGCTATCAAGCGTGCCCGCTTCCTGGCCCTGCTGCCCTACACCGACAGCCACGGCCGCTGAGACCGGGTCGTCGACAAGCAGTAAGGGGTTAGCATGCGAGCGTTAGCAAGTTTCATCATGCGCGGTCGTGTGCAGGCCACCCTCGTGGTGGTCATCAGCGCGGTACTGCCGCTGCTGTTCTGGTTGAGTGCCGCTGCCTGCAGCCTTGTGCTGCTGCGGCGTGGGTTCAAGGATGCTACAACGGTCATCGCCGGCGGCCTGCTGGCCGGGCTGGCCGTGTGGGTCATGGGCGATCCCATCACCTTTCTGGTGATTGCGGGTGCCATTGCCCTGGCCGCCATGTTGCGTGCCGAGTATCCCTGGAGCCGGGTGTTGCTCGCCAGTGCCGTGTTCGCCGTGGCTTTCAGCCTCGTGCTCGATCTGGCGCTGGCGCAAACCTTCGATGTGCTGGCCAAGGCGTTTGCCGAAGCCATGCCGAAAATCGAGGGGCAACCGGTACTCTCCGATGAGCTGATCCGCCCTGTGCTGGTCGCTTCTACAGCAGTGACGGTGCAATTGTTCAGTGTGCTGGCCTTGGTGCTGGCGCGCTATTGGCAGGCAGCGTTGTACAACCCTGGAGGCTTCGGTCGCGAGTTTCGCGAACTGAAGTTGCCGAAACAGGCCACGGCGGCCTTGGTGGCAGTGATGGTGGTGGCTCCGTTTATCGGGCCGCAGTTCATCATCCTGGCATCTGCCTCGAGCCTGGTATTGGTGCTGGCCGGCATCGCCTTGATGCACGGGCTGGTGGCACAGGGCCGACTGGCCGGTTTCTGGCTGGTGGGGATGTACGTGACGCTGCCGCTGATCATGCAGCTGATTTATCCGTTGCTGATGGTTTTGGCCATTGTCGACAGCCTGATTGATTTTCGCGGTCGCAAGTCCCCTCCGGGGAAAGACTCCGCGAACGGTGAAGGTTAAAAGTTAAGAGGTTTTACCAAATGGAACTGATCCTGCTGGAAAAAGTCGCTAACCTGGGCAACCTGGGCGACAAAGTAAAAGTTAAGGCTGGTTACGGCCGTAACTTCCTGCTGCCATTCGGCAAGGCCACCGTTGCCAACGCCGCCAACCTGGCTGCGTTCGAAGAGCGTCGTGCCGAGCTGGAAAAAGCAGCCGCTGACAAGAAAGCTTCGGCTGAAAGCCGCGCTGCCCAACTGGCCGAGCTGGAAGTGACCATCACTGCCACCGCTGGCGACGAAGGCAAGCTGTTCGGTTCGATCGGCACCCACGACATCGCTGACGCCCTGACCGCCTCCGGCGTTGAAGTGGCCAAAGCTGAAGTTCGTCTGCCGAACGGCACCATCCGTCAGGTTGGCGAATACGACGTAGCCGTGCACCTGCACAGCGACGTTGAAGCCACCGTACGCGTGGTCGTCGTAGCTGCCTAAGCTGCGCTAACTGGCTGGCTCCTTGCGAGTCAGGCGGTTAACATCGGGCACGGTCCTGTTTTCGACAGGCCGTGCCCTTTGTCTTTTTCGTCCTCCAGAATTCTTTCGTGGCCATGAACGAGATCACCACTTCCGAACAGCTAGACCTGCAAACCGCAGCCCTGAAGGTGCCGCCGCATTCCATCGAGGCCGAACAGGCCGTACTCGGTGGCCTGATGCTGGACAACAACGCCTGGGAGCGGGTGCTGGACCAAGTGTCGGATGGCGATTTCTACCGGCATGACCACCGCCTGATTTTCCGTGCCGTGCACAAGTTGGCCGATGCCAACCAGCCATTTGACGTGGTTACCCTGCACGAGCAACTGGACAAGGAAGGCCTGTCCTCGCAAGTCGGCGGCTTGGCCTACCTGGCCGAGCTGGCCAAGAACACTCCCTCGGTAGCCAACATCAAGGCATACGCCGCGATCATTCGCGAGCGGGCCACGTTGCGCCAACTGATCAGCATCAGTACCGACATCGCCGACAACGCTTTTAATCCGCAAGGGCGCAACGCCGAAGAAATCCTCGACGACGCCGAGCGGCAGATCTTCCAGATCGCCGAGGCCCGGCCAAAAACCGGCGGCCCGGTGGGTGTCAACGAACTGTTGACCATGGCCATCGACCGCATCGATACGTTGTTCAACTCCGACAGCGACATCACCGGTATCTCCACCGGTTACACTGACCTGGACGAGAAGACCAGCGGCCTGCAGGCAGCCGACCTGATCATCGTCGCGGGTCGTCCGTCGATGGGTAAGACCACCTTCGCCATGAACCTGGTGGAAAACGCCGTACTGCGTACCGACAAGGCGGTGCTGGTGTTCTCCCTGGAGATGCCAGGTGAGTCGCTGATCATGCGTATGCTCTCGTCCCTGGGGCGTATCGACCAGACCAAGGTCCGTTCCGGCCAGCTGGACGACGACGACTGGCCGCGCCTGACCTCGGCAGTGAACCTGCTCAACGACCGCAAATTGTTCATCGACGATACGGCGGGTATCAGCCCCTCGGAAATGCGCGCGCGCACCCGTCGCCTGGCCCGTGAGCATGGCGAGATCGCCATGATCATGGTCGACTACCTGCAGCTGATGCAGATTCCGGGGTCGGCCGGTGACAACCGTACCAACGAAATTTCCGAGATTTCCCGCTCGCTCAAGGCCCTGGCCAAGGAATTCAACTGCCCGGTTATTGCCCTTTCGCAGCTGAACCGCTCGCTGGAGCAGCGCCCGAACAAACGCCCGGTGAACTCCGACTTGCGTGAATCCGGTGCAATCGAGCAGGACGCCGACGTGATCATGTTCGTATACCGCGACGAGGTGTACCACCCCGAGACCGAGCACAAGGGCGTGGCGGAAATCATCATCGGCAAACAGCGTAACGGCCCCATCGGCTTCGTGCGTTTGGCGTTTATCGGCAAGTACACCCGGTTCGAGAACTTGGCGCCGGGCATGTACAACTTTGATGATGATGAATAACCCATTGAGCTAGCAAGGCTGCTCCTACAAGGTTTGCGGTGCGCCTGCTAGCTCTGAAATCTGAGCGATCTTCGTTTGCCCTTGGCTGATGATCCGCCCCTCGCTCAGGGTGATCACCCGGTCAAACCGCGACAGTGCGCTCTGATCATGCGTCACGCAAATCAGCCCTCGCCCTTTAAATGCTTCGAACAACAGGTCCCAGGTACGCTCTGCCGACGCGGCATCGAGCCCGGCTGTGGGCTCGTCAAAGAAATTGAATTCCCCAGGCTGATTAAGAAGGCGTAGCAGCGTCAGCCTGCGTGCTTCGCCGCCCGATATCGATTCTGCGCGTGCATCCAGATCAAGTTCGTACCAGTCTTTGCTCAGGCCCAACCTTTCAAGCCATCGTTCGATTTGAGCGCGATCATGAGCTTGCTCGAACAGCACGGCGCGGGGCAGGGGGCCGGGTATGAAATGCGCCTCCTGAGGGCAGAGTCGTAATCGACTGAATTGTTCACTAGCGTTGAGCGACGCCAGGCACCTGCCGTGCAGGTGCACATCCTTGCGCAACGGGAATATCGTTCCCGCCAGCGTATGCAGAAGTGTCGATTTACCACATCCGCTGGGCCCGATCAGTGCGACCCGTTCTCCTTTGTGCAGTACCAAGGGTTCTTCGATGTGAAGTTGTACATTATCTCGAGCGCTCAACTGGCACGGGGCGATGCTTAGGCCAGCGTCCTTGTCTTGGGACTTCGCCTCAGTAGTGCATGCTGGGCCGAACGAGGGGAGCTGGAGCCATTGTTCGAGTTTGCGTTTGTCTAGCCGAAACTGGTCTAGCAATCGCCAGGCCTCAGCAAGTTGCGCAACCCCTGCCAGCAATCCGCTCACCAAGGTGAAGAGAGCAACCAGCTCGCCCAGGCTCAATTGCGGTGTTGCCAGAGCCTGATCATGGATACCCCACATGAGCAAACCGCCACTGCCCAGGCCTATGAACAGGGTGCGCAGGCTCTGAATCCAACCCCCACTGTGAGCTACCTGCACTGCTGAGTCGGCATAGTGCGAAAGTGTCTGGTTGACCGGGAGCATTGCAGCATCCTCGGCCTTTTCCAGTTTGACCGTTGCCGCGCTGGCGAAGGTATCCACCCATTGTTCCGCCAGTTCATCCTCGCGAGCGTTCACTGCCTCGATATGTGGCCGGCGCCAGCGCACCAGGCGATCGTTGGCCCACAGGTAGGCCAGGCTCAAAGGGATGAGGCCGATCAATACCGAAGTAGCTCCCAGGTAAGCGAAGAGCGTTATCAGCACTGCAGCTTCGGCTAGCACCGGCCACGCCGAGCCAATCAGAAAGCCCAACCACCGCTCCTGTGCGGTAATGCCCCTATCCAGTACTTTTACCAGTGTTCCGCCATGGAGTTGTCCATAGGCCTCGAAGCGCTTGTCCAGCAATTCGCGGCACCAGCGGATGGAAAGTTGCTTCACGCGTTCCTGGCAAAGCCGCGCCAGGCACCAGGCTTGTAGAGGGGTCATAGAGGCTTGTAATGCGACAAGGCATATGAAAGCTCCGAGCAGAAGCTGGGAAGACGCGGCTGAGGTGGCCAGGTTGTCAATGATGTCGGCCAAGACTAGAGCAGGTACGACGGTCGCGATTTTCAGGAGCAGTGTCGCGCCGAGGGCGGCGAGAATTCCTCTATAGATTTGCATGTCATTGCCTTATGCCTTTGAGTGCACTCTGTGGCGCGACTGGAATACCTGATCTGATCAGGTGGAAGCGTTCAAGTCCGGGTATGAACACCTGAACAACCGTAGCGAGATTCGGGTGCTCATAAAGTGTGCGATAGAATGCGATCTTGTTATGTTTTTCCAAGTTGATCAGTGTTCGCTTGACTTGCCCGCGCACGCTGAGATCGGTATGCGGAGGGTGAAAAGCGGGTACAGCATATGTGGGGCATGGGTGTATAAGAGCTGAAAGGCGGGTTGAATGAGTAAGCATTTTTTCAGCAGAGAGATCTTCTTGTTTTTCTGTGGCCCCAGAAAGCTGCTCGCACTGAATCTGCTCCGTTACGGCGCGGTACATTGCAATGGAGGGGTTGATGGAGCTGCCGGAGCCAATGCTGCTGAGTGAGCCTTCTTTTTTACTACGAGAAACAGCAATGCAAAATGAAACTTCGTAGAAGTCGTGCGTCAAGTATATTTCTAGTTTTCTGGCCCGGCGGAGAAGCTCGGTATCATGGGCAAATGTCTCTTCCAGAAAAGAATTCGAAGGTTGGTAAAGTTTGGGTGGGGAAGTCAGGCCACAAAGTGATAGGTAGTACATAGAAAGTGCGTGACGTTCGATAGCTTCATTGATGGCGTGGAGCAGAGCCTCGTTCTCCGTGCAGCCAAGTGCTGTACCAGAGTTGGTCGAATATTTGGAAAGAAAGCCCGCTGCAGTTTTTTCGATTTCATCAATGTTTCTGGAGGAAGGTGCTATCAATATCGCGGGAATGGCTATTTCGTCGTAGCTGTTCAATGCCTGAAGACTGAAATAAGGTATTCGGCAATCCGGGGGAATGGATTTTAGGAGCCAATCGTCAAATGGGGCTATCGATTGCAAAATTTGGTCGCTTTCGATGAGTGGTGGAGTACTCTTGTCGACGAAGTAATGCTCTAGGCTCTCGGCAAGTGCTCCTAGTTCGCAATGTTCCCCTTTTCCTGCTCCGCAAGAAACTTCTTTGTAGGCGCTGTCGTATAAGTGGCATGTGGCGACCAGGCTACTTTTTTTTGATAGTTTTGTTTTCGATTGAAGCCCTAAGTGATGATGCAGCCTTGTCAGACGGTTGTAGGCCTCTTCTATGTTCAGCTCGCGTTCGGTAATCATGTTCTGCTCCTTGGTAGAGCCAGAAGGGGCTAAGCCCCTTCTGGTTTGTCACTTACAGAAGGTTGAGAAATTCAACCTCGGACTCGGTGAATGTGTAGTTCATCACGCGTGGGATCTGCAGAGTGTGGATTTCAGAACGACGACGTCCCATGGCTAGTGCTCCTATAGAGTTGGTTTGAGTGCGCCTTCCAGCGCGTCACTGTTGTATCACTTGTTTTTTTATTGGTTCAAGATCTGCTCGGAATTTGTTGAGGAAAGTTGTCGTAGGATTTTTTACTAGGACTTGAAGTTCGATTCCTACATTTTTTAAGATCTAGAGAAAATCTACTAATAATTAGCCGGTTAGCATTTTCTGAGGGTTGGAGAGGCTAAATATTTAGTAAAGATCTGAAGGGATTGCGATCGCTCAGCAGGGGCGCGCGATCGCCATCGGTCTAAGCAGGCTCAGGTTTTCCTGCGAGTAATCGCCTTGCTCTTGAGGCAGACCCGTACGTAGCCGCTACCCATCAAATGCAATTGTCGTCGTGGCGGTCTTTTCGGAATCAGACGAGATCACGGCATGCTGAAAATTGTCCCCGATCCACCCCACGATCCCCCTTTTCTTGAAGACAACCCGATGCAGGGGCAGGTGCCTGCTGTAAGGCTTCGTTGATGTGTTGCCTGGGCTGGCCCTTTCGCGGGTGAACCCGCTCCCACAGGTTCACCACAGGCTTCAATAGTTGCACCGTACCTGTGGGAGCGGGTTCACCCGCGAAAGGGCCCGGCCAGGCAATAGAGAAATTTGAGGGGATTGAACAATGACAAAAGAAGACACCCAATTCACCGTCGGCAAGACCACGTTCTACCAAGGCGAAAACGGCACCCACCCGTTGTTCCGCATCGAGCCCGGGATCCCGTGTAGAGACGCCCGCGAGCAGTCTTCGGAGTTGATGGGCTATGTGCGCGAACTGACCATCACCGGGTTGATGGATGAGAAGCCGATGATGATCTGGGCTGCCCATTACCCAAGTGCGATGGCCAAGGCGCTGCAAGGATTCTGTCGAACACCTGGCAACCCCACTACACCCCTCAAGCCAACCACCTGCCACGTCCATCCCCCAACCGTCGCCCCGCCCACCAATCCCCACGAATCCAGTCGGATTTGGTCAAAATTTGTGCTATATTCCGCGCCCGCGATTTCCCTGCACACCAGAACCGGTCACTGACATGCAAGCAGCCAAACCTCTCTACGACTATCCCAAGTACTGGGCCGAATGCTTCGGACCAGCACCTTTCCTGCCAATGAGCAGGGAGGAGATGGATCTGCTCGGCTGGGATTCCTGCGACATCATCATCGTGACCGGTGATGCCTACGTCGACCATCCGTCGTTCGGCATGGCCATCATTGGCCGTCTGCTGGAAGCCCAGGGCTTCCGTGTGGGCATCATTGCCCAGCCGAACTGGCAGTCGAAAGACGACTTCATGAAACTCGGCGAGCCAAACCTGTTCTTCGGTGTGGCCGCCGGCAACATGGACTCGATGATCAACCGCTACACCGCAGACAAGAAGATCCGTTCCGACGACGCCTACACCCCGGGTGGCCTGGCCGGCAGCCGTCCGGACCGTGCCAGCCTGGTGTACAGCCAGCGCTGCAAGGAGGCCTACAAGCATGTGCCGATCGTGCTCGGCGGCATCGAGGCTTCGCTGCGCCGCATCGCCCACTACGACTACTGGCAGGACAAGGTTCGTCATTCGATCCTGATCGACGCCAGCGCCGACATCCTGCTGTTCGGCAACGCCGAGCGTGCGGTGGTCGAGGTGGCCCAGCGCCTGTCAAGCGGTGAGAAGATCGAGACCATCACCGACGTGCGCGGCACCGCCTTCGTGCGCCGCGATACCCCGCAGGGCTGGTACGAAATCGACTCCACCCGTATTGACCGCCCGGGGCGCGTCGACAAGATCATCAACCCGTACGTGAACACCCAGGACACCCAGGCCTGTGCCATCGAACAGGCCAAGGGCGACCAGGAAGATCCGAACGAAGCCAAGGTGGTGCAGATTCTCGACAGCCCGGCCGTGACCCGGGAAAAGTCGGTGATCCGCCTGCCATCGTTCGAAAAGGTGCGTAACGACCCCGTGCTGTATGCCCATGCCAACCGCGTGCTGCACCTGGAGACCAACCCGGGCAACGCTCGCGCGCTGGTGCAGAAGCACGGTGAAGTGGATGTGTGGTTCAACCCGCCACCCATCCCCATGAGCACCGAGGAAATGGACTACGTGTTCGGCATGCCTTACGCCCGTGTGCCGCACCCGGCCTATGGCAAGGAGCGCATCCCGGCCTACGAGATGATCCGTTTCTCGGTGAACATCATGCGTGGCTGCTTCGGTGGCTGTACCTTCTGCTCGATCACCGAACACGAAGGCCGCATCATCCAAAACCGCTCGCACGAGTCGATCCTGCACGAAATCGAAGAGATGCGTGACAAGGTGCCGGGCTTCACCGGCGTGGTCTCGGACCTTGGCGGGCCGACTGCCAACATGTACCGCATCGCCTGCAAAAGCCCCGAAATCGAAAAGCACTGCCGCAAGCCGTCGTGCGTGTTCCCGGGTATCTGCGAAAACCTCAATACCGACCACAGCTCGCTGATCGAGCTGTACCGCAAGGCCCGTGCCTTGCCGGGTGTGAAAAAGATCCTGATTGCTTCCGGCCTGCGCTACGACCTGGCGGTGGAATCGCCGGAGTACGTCAAGGAACTGGTCACCCACCACGTTGGCGGCTACCTGAAGATTGCCCCGGAGCACACCGAGCGTGGCCCGCTGGACAAGATGATGAAGCCGGGTATCGGCACCTATGACCGCTTCAAGCGCATGTTCGAGAAGTTCTCGAAAGAAGCGGGCAAGGAGCAGTACCTGATTCCGTACTTCATTGCTGCGCACCCGGGCACCACCGACGAAGACATGATGAACCTGGCCCTGTGGCTGAAGGGCAACGGCTTCCGTGCCGATCAGGTACAGGCGTTCTACCCGTCGCCAATGGCCTCGGCCACGGCCATGTATCACTCGGGCAAGAACCCGCTGCGCAAGGTGACCTACAAGAGCGAAGGGGTGGAGATCGTCAAGAGCGACGAGCAACGCCGTCTGCACAAGGCGTTCTTGCGCTATCACGACCCGAAGGGCTGGCCAATGCTGCGTGAAGCGCTACAGCGGATGGGCCGCGCCGACCTGATCGGGCCGGGCAAGCACCAGCTGATTCCGGCGCACCAGCCGCAGACCGACAGCTACCAGAGTGCGCGCCGCAAGAACTCGACCCCGGCCGGGAGCCACAAGGTGGGCAAGGACCAGAAGATCCTCACCCAGCACACCGGCCTGCCGCCGCGTGGCAGCGATGGCAGCAAACCGTGGGACAAGCGCGAGAAGGCCAAGGCCGAAGCGTTTGCGCGTAACCAGCAGGCGGCCAAGGAGCGCAAAGAGGCGAGCAAGGGCGGCAAGGGCAACAAGAAGCCGCGTCAGCCTGTCATTCCCCGCTGATCTTGAAGGCTACATAGAGCCCTGTGGGAGCGGGTTCACCCGCGAATGCATCGGTAGATCCACTATCGATTCGCGGGTGAACCCGCTCCCACAGGGTCAGTGTTCGGCCCATTCATCTGGGTCAGTCAGGCTGCTTGTCGACCCACTTCGGCGCTACCGGCGCGATAAAGCGGTCCATCCCGTCCAGCAGCTCGTCTGGCTGCTGCCCCAGCAGCAACATCGCCCGGTGTTGCGGGCGCACGAAGCCTTCTTCGACGATATGGTCGAGGAACCCGCCCAGCTTGTCGTAGAAACCGTTCACATCCAGTAGGCCGAGCGGCTTGGCGTGATAGCCCAGCTGCCCCCAGGTCCACACTTCGAACAGTTCCTCCAGCGTACCCAGCCCACCCGGCAAGGCAATAAAGGCATCGCTCAGCTCGGCCATGCGGGCCTTGCGCGCATGCATGCCATCCACCACTTCCAGACGGGTCAGGCCTTTGTGGCCGACCTCAGCGTCCAGCAGGCTCTGCGGGATGATCCCCACCACTTCGCCACCGGCTGCCATGGCTGCGTCGGCAACCACGCCCATCAAGCCGACCGCGCCACCGCCGTACACCAGGGTCAAACCGCGGTGGGCAATGGCCTGGCCTAGCGCGACGGCTGCTTCACGGTAGGCAGGGTTGGCGCCGATGCTGGCGCCGCAGAACACACAAACGGAACGTACGGGCATTGCTCATCTCCTGTCACTCAGGTGCACAGGGTACGGCGCAAGCCCGTCACTTCCAAGGCCGGTTCATTCTGGCCGGGAGAATTCGCAGATTGCACCTGTAGCCCCGTGGGCGTAGGCAGCGAGCAGGCTATTGAGGAAATTGGAGATGGGCATTTGGTATTGCTCCTAAATGAGAGGTTGTCCCATCGTCCAATAAAAGGGCATGATGTGCCCTTAAATTGGTTGTATACAATCTATTGAACAATTCTACTGGCTGACCCCTTGACACCCCCTTGACCCATATCAGCAAGGGGCTGAACGGTTTCAGGCAGTCTCGCAATTGATAAAACCCTGCCAAGGAGATTCATGATGTTTGCGAAAGCTGTAGCGGTATCCCTGCTGACCCTCGCCAGCGCCTCTGTCTTCGCAGCCGAATGCTCGGTCACTGTCGACTCCACCGATCAGATGTCCTTCAATACCAAGGAAATCGTCATCGACAAGAGCTGCAAGCAATTCACCGTGAACCTGGAACATTCGGGCAACCTGCCGAAGAATGTCATGGGGCACAACGTAGTAATCAGCAAGGCCGCAGACATGCAGGCAATCGCTACTGACGGTTTGAGCGCCGGTATCGAAAAGGCTTACTTGAAAGAGGGCGATGAGCGTGTCATTGCTCACACCAAGATCATTGGCGCGGGCGAAAAAGACTCGCTGACCTTTGATGTGGCCAAGCTGGTTGCTGGCACGGACTACGGCTTCTTCTGCTCTTTCCCAGGCCACATCTCCATGATGAAGGGCACGGTCGTCGTCAAGTGAAGGCGGCTGTGTAGGCCTCTCGGGCCTATTCGCGGGCACGTCCCACAAGTTGATCACTGTTTTCAAGGACAGGGATTAACCTGCGGGTGCGCCCGCGAAGCTTTTATGGGGCGAACGGCAGTTCGCGCTTGTGCTGGGTCTTGCGGTAGGTGGCGACGATGATGTCGAACGCTGCCTGGTCAACCGGCTGCCCGTGCAGGAAGGCATCGATCTGCTGGTAGGTCACACCATGTGATGCTTCGTCCGGCTTGCCCGGCTCCAGGTCTTCCAGGTCGGCCGTTGGCACCTTCTCCACCAGTGACTCCGGCGCACCGAAGCTGCGCGCAATCGCCCGCACCTGATTCTTCACCAGCCCACTCAGCGGCGCCAGGTCGCAGGCACCATCACCAAACTTGGTAAAGAAGCCCATCACCGCCTCGGCGGCATGGTCGGTTCCGATCACCAGACCCGCGCGGGCGCCCGCGATGGTGTACTGGGCGACCATTCGGGTGCGCGCCTTGACGTTGCCAACCACGAAGTCCACCAGCGTCGGCGAGCCGTTCTTCAACTCCACCACTTCGGCCGCTAATGCACGCACTGCCGGGGCGATATCCACAGTGTGAACTTCATCAGCCTTGATCACGTCAAGGCATGCCTGGGCGTCATGCTCGTCATGCTGTACCTGGTACGGCAGGCGCACGGCAATGAAGGTGTATGCCTTGTCGCCGGTCTCGGCGCGCAGCTCGTTGATGGCGCGTTGGGCGAGCAGGGCGGCAGTCAGTGAGTCGACGCCACCGCTGATGCCCAGCACCAAGGTCTTGAGTCGCGCGTTGGCCAGGCAGTTCTTGATGAACGCCACGCGCCGGGCGACTTCGGCCTCGAGCGCTGCCGCGTCGACGAACGGCGGCTGTACCTTCAGCGCCTGGGCAATCTCTTGCTGAACCGCTTGCATGGGTTACTCCTTGCTGGGGACTTTGAATACGTGACGCATGTAGGCGACGAAGTTCTCGTCGCGGCACTGGGTCTTGGCGGCTTCGTCAGAGATCTTGGCCACCGGTGCGCCGTTGCAGTCGGTCATTTTAAGCACGATGCTCATTGGCGCCACACCTGGGATGTCGCAGGTCAGGTTGGTGCCGATGCCAAAGCTGACGTTGATGCGGCCGCGCAGGGCGCGGAAAATTTCCAGCGAGCGGGTCAGGTTGAGGCCGTCTGAAAACACCAGGGTCTTGGTCATCGGGTCGATACCCAGCTTCTGGTAATGGGCAATGGCCTTTTCCGCCCAGGCTACCGGCTCGCCTGAATCATGGCGCAGGCCGTCGAACAGCTTGGCAAAGTACAGGTCGAAATCGCCGAGGAAGGCATCCATGGTGATGCAGTCGGTCAGGGCGATGCCGAGCAGACCACGGTACTCGCGTACCCAGCAGTCCAGCGCGGCAATCTGGCTGTCGATAAGCCGTGGGCCGAGCTGCTGGTGGGCCATGATCCACTCGTGGGCCATGGTGCCCAGCGGCTTGATATCCAGTTTCCATGCCAGGTCGACGTTGCTGGTACCGACAAAGCGGCCGGGGAAGTCGTCGCGCAGCACCCGTACCACTTCCGCCTGCACGCGGCTGGAAAAACGCCGGCGGGTGCCGAAATCGGCCACCTGCAGTTCGGCCAGCTCGTCGTCGCTGGCATGCGCGCGCAGCCAGTCGAACTTGCGGTACAACTGGTCCCGCGCCTCGGCCAGGCGCATGTGCGGGTGCAGATTGCGATTGCGTACTTCGCTGATGATGGCCAGCAGCGGCACTTCGAACAGGATCACATGCAGCCATGGACCTTTCAGGCGCAGGAACAGCTGGTCGTTTTCAATGCCGACGTGCACGTAACGCAGGTTGAAGCGGAACAGTCGCAAAAAACGTAAAAAGTCGGGTTTGAGGAAGCTGATGCGTTCGAGGAAGGCCAGCTGGCCATCGTCCAGGGTGAGGTCGCCAAGCCGTTCGAGCTGATTGCGAATTTCGCCGAGGTAGGGGCGCAGGTCCTCACCGTTGCGGCAGCGGAATTCCCATTCGACGTCGGCGTCCGGGTAGTTGTGCAGCACTCCCTGCATCATGGTGAGTTTGTAGAAGTCGGTGTCGAGCAGGTTGTGCACGATGCGCTCGGCGAATGCGCTTTCGCTCATCAAGGGGGCTCCGGAAGCGGCGAATGGCGGACATTGTGCCAGTCTTTGGTCTTGTTGTGCCTGTTCCGGCCTCTTCGCGGGCAAGCCCGCTCCTACATGGTGCTGGAACGAGGAGCGGGCTTGCCCGCGAAGAGGCCGGAACGGCCAAAACAGAGGTGTTTTTCCGTGCACCGGCTAGCCTTGAAACGGTGCCGCCTGTAGCACTCGCGCACCAGTGGTGTGCACTTCGGTGACGTTGGCTGTTACAGGGCGGTTGCACGTAAACACTTGCAAGGGTTGCAATGATGGCACTCGATGGTTGCTCCTTGTCTGTACGTGTGGTGGCGCCTGCCGCGTGGCAGACGGTTGCACGCTCAATAAAGAAAAGGCCGCCCGTCGCCTGCAGGCACCCTTCACAGTGTGTTTTCCCGGAACACAAAACCTATGGCACGGCCCTTGCTCGGAGTACCGGGCTGAGAAGTTGTAGTGCCAACCAAAAAAACTCTAGGAGCACCACCTCATGTCGCAGACGTTTTACAAGAAAGGTTTCCTGGCTCTGGCCGTAGCTACGGCACTGGGTGTTTCTTCGTATGTCCAGGCCGACGTCAAGATCGGCGTAGCGGGCCCCATGACCGGGGCAAACGCAGCGTTTGGCGAGCAGTACATGAAAGGTGCGCAGGCAGCGGCCGACAAGATCAACGCCGCCGGTGGCGTGAATGGCGAGAAAATCGTCCTGGTCAAAGGCGATGACGCCTGTGAACCGAAGCAAGCCGTGTCCGTGGCCAACCGCCTGGTCGATCAGGACAAGGTGATCGGCGTGGTGGGCCACTTCTGTTCCTCCAACACGATCCCGGCGTCCGAGGTATATGACGAGGCGGGCGTGATTGCCATCACCCCAGGCTCCACCAACCCAGCGGTCACTGAGCGCGGCCTGAGCGCCATGTTCCGCATGTGCGGCCGTGACGACCAGCAGGGTATCGTCGCAGGCGACTACATCGTCGACGTGCTCAAGGGCAAGAAGGTCGCGGTGTTGCACGACAAGGACACCTACGGCCAGGGCCTGGCTGACGCGACCAAGGCGCAGCTGGAGAAACGTGGCGTGAAGCCTGTGCTGTACGAAGGCCTGACCCGTGGCGAGAAAGACTTCAGCGCTGTGGTCACCAAGATCCGCTCTACCGGTGCCGACGTGGTCTACTTCGGCGGCCTGCACCCGGAAGCCGGCCCGCTGGTTCGCCAGCTGCGCGAGCAGGGCCTGAAAGACGTCAAGTTCATGTCCGATGATGGCATTGTCACCGACGAACTGGTGTCCACCGCCGGTGGCGCGCAGTACGTGGATGGCGTTTACATGACCTTCGGTGCCGACCCGCGCCTGCTGCCAGACAGCAAGGCGGTGGTGGAGGAGTTCCGCAAGGCCGGCACCGAACCTGAGGGCTACACCCTGTACGCCTACGCTTCGCTGCAGGCGCTGGCTGCCGCGTTCAATGGCGCGAAGTCGAACAAGGGCGAAGACGCTGCCAAGTGGCTCAAGGCCAACCCGGTGCAGACCGTCATGGGCGAGAAGAAGTGGGACAGCAAGGGCGACCTGACCGTCTCCGACTACGTGGTCTACCAGTGGGACAAGAACGGTAAATACCACCAGCTGGAAAAACAAAAATAACAATGGCCCTCGGCCCGGGCTGTTGCTCGGGCCCAAGCCCCGCGGTACCTGTCTTTATTCGTAGATCTGCACAGTTCTGCGCGGCAAGGGCCCCGCACAGGTGGCCCGCGCCGTGGTCGGCGCTCGTGCAATCTCAATCAGGTGAGATTGCGTTATGGATGGTATTTTCCTGCAGCAACTGGTCAACGGCCTGACCCTCGGGTCGGTCTATGGCCTGATCGCCATCGGCTACACAATGGTCTATGGCATTATCGGCATGATCAACTTCGCGCACGGCGAGGTGTACATGATCTCCGCTTACCTCGCGGCGATCAGCCTGGCATTGCTGGCTTACTTCGGTGTCGAATCGTTCCCCCTGCTGATGCTGGGCACCCTGTTGTTCACCATCGTCGTCACCGGCGTGTATGGCTTCACCATCGAACGCATCGCTTACAAACCGCTGCGTAACTCCACCCGCCTGGCACCGCTGATCAGCGCCATCGGCATTTCGCTGATCCTGCAAAACTACGCGCAGATCAGCCAGGGCGCCCGCCAGCAAGGCGTGCCAACCCTGCTGGAAGGCGCCATGCGTGTCGAAGTCGGCACTGGCTTCGTGCAACTGACATATACCAAGATCTTCATCCTGGTGGCGGCCTTCGTCGGCATGGGCCTGCTGACCTACGTGATCAAGTACACCAAACTCGGCCGCATGTGCCGTGCCACCCAGCAAGACCGCAAGATGGCCTCCATCCTGGGCATCAACACCGACCGGGTGATCTCCTACGTGTTCGTCATCGGTGCAGTGATGGCCGCCCTGGCTGGCGTGCTTATCACCATGAACTACGGCACCTTCGACTTCTACGCCGGCTTCATCATCGGTATCAAGGCGTTCACTGCCGCAGTGCTCGGTGGTATCGGCTCGCTGCCGGGTGCCATGCTCGGCGGGATCATCCTGGGTATTTCCGAGTCGCTGTTCTCAGGCCTGATCAACTCCGACTACAAGGATGTGTTCAGCTTCTCACTGCTGGTGATGATCCTTATCTTCCGCCCACAAGGCCTGCTGGGTCGCCCGCTCGTGGCTAAGGTGTGAACATGTCCGTTGCCAAAACTGCCTCTGTTAGTGAAACCAAGGGTTTCGACCTTAAACGCAGCCTGCTGGAGACCATTGTCGCAGGCCTGCTTGCACTCATCGTGTTTGGCCCGGTCGTTGGCGTGGTACTCGACGGCTACACCTTCAATGCCGAGCCGCGCCGCGTGGCCTGGCTGGTCGGCGGTGTGATGGTTGGGCGCTTCCTGCTCAGCCTGTTCCTGCAGACTGCCCCCGGGCAACGCATGCTCCTGGGCTTCGACAGCGGCGGCTCGGGCGTGCATGTGACCGCCCCGGACTACAAGTCGCGCCTGCGCTACATCATTCCTGCGCTGATCGTTATTGCCATCGTTTTCCCGATTTTCGCCAACAAGTACCTGCTGACCGTGGTCATCCTCGGCCTGATCTACGTACTGCTGGGCCTTGGCCTGAACATCGTGGTCGGCCTGGCCGGCCTGCTCGACCTGGGGTACGTGGCGTTCTATGCCATCGGTGCCTACGGCCTGGCGCTCGGTTATCAATACCTGGGGCTGGGTTTCTGGAGCGTGCTGCCGTTGGCGGCCATTGCTGCGGCGCTGGCGGGTTGCATCCTCGGCTTCCCGGTGTTGCGCATGCACGGTGACTACCTGGCGATCGTGACGCTGGGCTTTGGCGAGATCATCCGTCTAGTGCTGAACAACTGGCTATCGTTCACCGGTGGCCCCAATGGCATGCCGGCGCCTTCACCCACCTTTTTCGGCCTGGAGTTCGGCCGTCGGGCCAAGGATGGCGGGGTGCCGATCCACGAGTTCTTCGGCTTCGAGTACAACGCCAGCCTCAAGTTCGTGTTCATCTACGCGGTGCTTTTCATGGTCGTGCTGGCTGTGCTGTACATCAAGCATCGCCTGACCCGCATGCCGGTCGGCCGGGCCTGGGAAGCGCTGCGTGAAGACGAGATCGCCTGTCGTTCGATGGGCCTGAACCACGTGTTGGTCAAGCTGTCGGCCTTTACCCTGGGTGCCTCGACTGCCGGTTTGGCGGGGGTGTTCTTCGCCACCTACCAGGGCTTCGTCAACCCATCGTCATTCACATTCTTCGAGTCGGCGCTGATCCTCGCCATTGTCGTGCTGGGCGGCATGGGCTCGACCGTGGGCGTGGTCATCGCCGCGTTCGTGCTGACCGTGGCGCCGGAACTGCTGCGCAGCTTCTCCGAGTACCGGGTGCTGTTGTTCGGCGTGCTGATGGTGCTGATGATGATCTGGCGACCGCGTGGGCTGATCCGCATCAGCCGTGCCGGTGTGACCCCGCGTAAAGGAGTGGCGCCATGAGCGACGATATCATTCTCTCGGTCGACAACCTGATGATGCAGTTCGGTGGCATCAAGGCGCTCAGCGACGTCAGCCTGAAGGTCCGGCGCAATCAGATCTTTGCCCTGATCGGCCCCAACGGCGCCGGCAAGACCACGGTGTTCAACTGCCTGACCGGCTTTTACAAGGCCAGTGGCGGACGCATCGAGCTGAACGTGCGCGGCAGCCACACCAACGTCATCCAACTGCTCGGCGAACGCTTCCAGGCCGCCGACTTCGTGTCGCCTGCGCGCTTTGCCAACCGTATCTACTACAAGATGTTCGGCGGTACCCACCTGGTCAATCGCGCCGGCCTGGCGCGCACCTTCCAGAACATTCGCCTGTTCAAGGAAATGTCGGTGGTGGAGAACCTGCTGGTGGCCCAGCACATGTGGGTCAACCGCAACTTGCTGGCCGGGGTGCTCAACACCAAGGCCTACCGCAAGGCCGAAAGCGATGCACTGGACCACGCCTTCTACTGGCTGGAAGTGGTCGATCTGGTCGATTGCGCCAACCGCCTGGCCGGCGAGCTGTCGTACGGCCAGCAGCGGCGTCTGGAAATTGCCCGGGCCATGTGCACGCGGCCGAAGATCATCTGCCTGGACGAACCGGCGGCGGGCCTGAACCCGCAGGAAACCGAAGCACTCAGCCGCATGATCCGTGTGCTGCGTGACGAGCACGACATCACGGTGGTGCTGATCGAGCACGACATGGGCATGGTCATGAGCATCTCCGACCATATCGTGGTGCTGGACCACGGCAACGTGATTGCCGAAGGTGCACCGCAGGACATCCGCCACAACCCGACGGTGATTGCCGCCTACCTGGGTGCAGACGAAGAGGAACTGGTATGAGTGCACCCATTCTCGAGCTGAAGGACCTGGACGTGTTCTATGGGCCGATCCAGGCGCTGAAGAAGGTCTCGATGCACATCAACGAGGGCGAGACGGTAAGCCTGATCGGTGCCAACGGTGCCGGCAAGTCGACCCTGCTGATGTCGATTTTCGGCCAGCCGCGGGCGGCATCCGGGCATATCGTGTATCGCGGCACCGACATCACCCGCAAATCCTCGCACTACATCGCCTCCAACGGCATTGCCCAGTCGCCGGAAGGGCGTCGGGTGTTTCCCGACATGTCCGTCGAGGAAAACCTGATGATGGGAACCATCCCCATCGGCGACAAGCATGCCGACGAAGACATGCAGCGCATGTACGAGCTGTTCCCGCGGTTGAAGGAGCGGCGTAACCAGCGGGCCATGACCATGTCCGGTGGCGAGCAGCAAATGCTGGCGATTGCCCGGGCGCTGATGAGCCGGCCGAAGTTGCTGTTGCTGGACGAGCCCTCGCTGGGGCTGGCGCCGATCGTGGTCAAGCAGATCTTCTCGACCCTGCGAGAGCTGGCCAAGACCGGGATGACCATCTTCCTGGTGGAGCAGAACGCCAATCATGCGCTGAAACTGTCGGACCGGGCCTATGTGATGGTCAACGGGCAGATTCGCATGACCGGGACCGGGCAGGAACTGTTGGTCAATGAGGAAGTGCGTAACGCTTATCTGGGTGGGCACTGAGTTGTATGCAGGGGCTGCAATGCAGCCCCCTTCCCAATGTGGAAAACTTGTCGTTCCCTTCTCTCGGCGCACGCCAATATTCCCCCGCAAGCCATTGTTTCCACAGGCCACATCTTTTCCACGGATAATGTGGAGCCGCCTGTGGAAAACATGGTGGCATATCGCTCTAGGCCTTTATAATCAAGCCCTGTAGGCATATGATCATTTTTTGTTCATATCCCCTTTGTGGATGATTTTCTCTGATTTTCACAACCCCTGCGTGCACTTCAAACGCAGCGAAAATCCTGTGGATAAGTCTGTGAGAAAACGTTGGACAGACCGTTGCAGGCGGCATGTTTGAAAGCCTTGCGCCATCACCTAAAAGATATCCACCGACCGCAACCCGCTGAAAGGGTTCCGTGCAGTGGACAAGTTGCCCCCAATCCGTGGGGAAAGCCCTGTGGATAACATGCGCATACCTGGCGGCGAGCCCTCTGTCGCAAGGGTTTGACGAATATGAACAAAAAATGAACAGCCCCTGAGCGGCTTGCTGCCAGCGCTGTCCGCGGGCATGCTGCCAAGCTGGCATGAACCTACCGCGAGGAACAGAGCATGACGTCCACCGTATTCATCACTGGCGCGACTTCCGGTTTCGGCGAGGCCACTGCCCGCCGCTTCGCCGAAGCCGGCTGGAAGCTGGTACTCACTGGGCGCCGCAAAGAGCGCCTGGATGCCTTGTGCGCTGAACTGTCGGCCAAGACCGAAGTGCATGGCCTGGTGCTGGACGTGCGTGACCGCAAGGCCATGGAGCAGGCTATTGCCAATCTGCCGGCCGGTTTTGAAAAGATTCGCGGTCTGGTCAACAACGCCGGCCTGGCGCTGGGTGTGGATGCTGCGCAGAACTGCAGTTTGGATGACTGGGAAACCATGGTCGACACCAACATCAAGGGCCTGATGTACACCACTCGCCTGCTGCTGCCACGGCTTATCGCTCATGGCCGTGGCGCGACGATCCTGAACGTCGGGTCCGTGGCAGGCAACTACCCGTACCCGGGCAGCAACGTGTATGGCGGCACCAAGGCCTTCGTCGGCCAGTTCTCGCTGAGCCTGCGTTGCGACCTGCGCGGTACTGGCGTGCGTGTGAGTAACATCGAGCCTGGCCTGTGCGAGAGCGAGTTCTCGCTGGTGCGCTTCGGTGGTGACCAGGCCAAGTACGATGCTACCTACGCGGGTGCGGAGCCGATCCAGCCACAGGATATTGCCGAGACCATCTTCTGGATCCTCAACCAGCCGGCGCACATCAACATCAACAGCCTGGAACTGATGCCGGTGAGCCAGGATTGGGCTGGGTTTTCGATCGACCGATCAAAAGGCTAAGCACAAGCCGCGAACCGGAAAGACCCGGTTCGCGAAACAACCGTATCGCTCAGTTGATAAAGCTAAAGCCGGTTCTGTCTTCAGGGATGATGCCTAACGCTTGAAGGACATCGTTGATGGCGTCATGGCGGCCCATGTCCTCAGCCGTTGCTTCGCAGTTGATGACACGGCGCAGGCTTAGCAGGTAGCTGAGTTTGCCATGAGAGTGCTCGTCATAGCGGTGGCCGTGATCGATTATCTTCTGTGCCGCTCGGTTGATCTGCTCTTCGACAAATGCCTTGAAGGCTTCTGCTTCCATTTTGGTAACTCCTGAACGTTCGAGAAAGGAGCACCAACATAGGCGTGGGGAGATACTTCCGGCAGAGGGAAGCGCTCACCCCTGACAGGTTCGTTGTATGGACAGTCAGGTGTTCGCCTGATTCAGCCCTTCCAGGCAGGTAGCCAAGTGATAAGGCGTGGTCGATGGCATGTCATCCCTGCTCACCGCGCCGTCACCACCTCGGCACTCATACCAGCCCGCGTCACGCAGGAACCGCGCTGAAAGCGCGCCAAACTGCCCAGCTAGCTTTGCTTCGCTGCCTTCACGCAATGTAAGCGCCCGCAGGTACTCGGCCTGCGCCCAGATACGCTGGGAGGCATCAAGCACCCGGCCATCCGCCTTCAGCATGGCCAGTACCGCCGTATCCTTCACCCCGCATTGCTCGGCAAAGCCGAAAGCCCGGTCAATTGAGGCATGCAGCGGCGTCTCACGCAGCAGCGGGGAGGTATGCAACAGATAGAACCACTCGAACTGGTGCCCCGGCTCGAACCAGTTATCCACAGCCCCGCGTGGCTTTTCCAGCATCAGGCCATGGACCGGGTCAATGAAATGCGCCTCCAGCGCCTGACACAATTGCAGCAGTGACTGGCGGACATGTTCGTCGCCACGCACAGCCAGTACCTGCAGGAACGCTTCGGCCAGGTGCATCTGTGGGTTTTGCAGCGGGCCAGTGCCGAGGTCGGCCCAGTCTTCGCCCAGGCAGGCTTCGTACAGGCCATCGTCACGGGCAAACTGCTGGTCGATGATGTCCAGCGCGGCATTCAAACTGGACTCCACCAGGCTTTTGCGCACTTTGCCCCAGTAGTGCGCGCAGGCAAACACGATGAAGGCGTGGGTATACAGGTCCTTGCGCCGGTCCAGCGGCTTGCCGTGGGCGTCGATGCTGTAGAACCAGCCACCGTGCTCGGCGTCGTGGAAGTGCTTTTGCAGCGAGCGAAACAGGGCTGCGGCACGCTCGGCGGCTCCCGGCTGCCCGATACGGCTGCTGAACAGGTAAAGCTGGCGCGCACAGGCCATGGCGCGGTAGCGCTGCACCGGCAACGGATGGTGCTGGGCGTCCAGCGCTTCGTAGGGCAGGGCCATGTCGGCGTTCCAGCCCGGGCCTTGCCACAGCGGCACGATACGTTCGGCGAAGTGCTGGTTGAAGCGGGCCAGTTCGGGCAGGGTGGGGCGGGGGTCGGACATTTAGGCGCTCGTCGCTGTCGGGCAGGGCGCCATGGTAGCAGAAGTGGGGTTTCAGTAGCCTGGGTTGCCGAGTCCCTGCCAATGCCGTGCCCCGACAAAGATGAAGCGCAATTGCTGGGTGATCTTTTCCTGCGGCGTCAGGACCTGTGGATAACCCGCTTCCGGGTTGTCGATAAGCTCGGGCAGGGTGGCGAATACGGTCTTGACCACCAGGTCGGCCATCACCGCCAGCGCGGCGCTGTCCAGGTGTTGCCATCGCTTCATCCGCGCAAGGTCGGTGGCAAGGTCGTCGCTGATATCCTGGCGCAGGCGGGCAATGGCCTGGCGTACGGCCTGTGAACCACCGTACTGCTCGCGGGCCAGGAACAGGAACTGCGCGTGATGGGCGGCTACCACATCGAGAAAGATGCGCACCGAAGCGTCGGTGATGCCGCCCAGTTCGAACTCGTTCTGGCGCACCAGGCGGATGGTCTGGCGGAAGGTGGTGTCGATTTCGGCGACAAGGGCCAGGCCCAGGGCGTCCATGTCGGAGAAATGCCGGTAGAAGCCGGTCGGCACGATGCCGGCTGTTTTCGCCACCTCGCGCAGGCTGATACTGCCGAAACCGCGGCCACTCTCCATGAGCAGGCAGGCGGCATCGAGCAGGGCCTGGCGGGTCTGTAGCTTCTGTTCGGCGCGCGGCAGCATGGTGCGGGCTTCTGTAACGGTCAGGCTGGGCACTCTAGATAAAAAAACAAAGCCCGGTCAATGGACCGGGCCTGGAGGGGAGCAAGCGTTGTGACATAAGTTGTTCTTTTCGGCCATGGCGATCAGCTCACACGGCTGAGTTCAACCAGGCGATCCGAGCCACCCTCAGCGACACGGCCAGCTTGTTCGATCAGGCGATCCGAGCCACCTTCAGCAACTCGGCCACTTTGTTCGATCAGGCGGTCCGAGCCACCTTCAGCAACACGGCCAGCTTGTTCGATCAGGCGATCCGAGCCACCTTCAGCAACACGGCCAGCTTGTTCGATCAGGCGATCCGAGCCACCTTCAGCAACACGGCCACTTTGTTCGATCAGGCGATCCGAGCCACCTTCAGCGACACGGCCAGCTTGTTCGATCAGGCGATCCGAGCCACCTTCGGCGACACGGCCGGTGCGTTCGATCAGGCGATCCGAGCCACCTTCGGCGACACGGCCGGTGCGTTCGATCAGGCGATCCGAGCCACCTTCGGCGACACGGCCAGTGCGTTCGATCAGGCGATCAGAACCACCTTCAGCTACGGCTTTCAGCGGCTGGGCAATTTCGGCAGCGCTGGAGCGCGCTTCGGACGTCAGGTGTTGCTCGGACGCTGGCAGTGCGAAAGCGTTGGCGGCCAGAAGGGACAGGGTCAGGGTCAGCAGATGGCGTTTCATGATTTCGGTGCTCCTCTCGGGGGCTGGAAAGTGGGTACGGAGCCAATGCTACGCCGCGTAACGCCAGAGAGAAGTTCATATGGGTAATGGTAACAATCGACCATATTGATAGAGGTTGGAAAGGCCTCTATTCCGAGCCTTGCAGGCGTAATGACAATCCCCTGACCCTGTTGATGGTAGGTAACATGTGCGCCGTGGCGCGACAAATTCCTGAGCAAAAGGCCAGGAAAAACTTCGCTATCATGGCGCCATCGATAAAACCTCACGGGTTTTCATCAGTCGGAGTTATTGAGGCCATCGCTGCGCCTGTTTTCTGTCATGCCGCAAGGAGAATTACGCAATGACGCGTCCCGCCAGAATCCTCGTCTGGACCCTCGCCAGCCTGCTCACCGTGCTGGCGATCCTGGTGGTAGTGATTGCCACCTTCGACTGGAACCGCGTCAAGCCATTGCTCAACGAGAAGGTCTCCGAAGCCTTGCATCGGCCCTTCGCGATCAACGGCAACCTCGCCGTGCACTGGCGTACCGAACCCGAAGAGGGCGGTTGGCGTGCCTGGGTGCCTTGGCCGCACTTCATTGCCGAAGACCTGACGTTGGGCAACCCCGAGTGGTTCAAGGAGCCGAAGATGGTCGGCCTTGAGCGCGTGGAGTTTCGCCTGGCGCCGCTGCCGCTCGTGTTCCAGCAGATCAGCATACCCCGCATCAACCTCACCAAGCCCACTGCCAGCCTCACTCGCCTGGCCGATGGCCGTGCCAACTGGGTCTTCGACTTCGGCCCCAAGGATGAAAACGCTGAACCTTCCAAATGGCAGCTGGACATCGGCGCCATCGGCTTCGATCAGGGCAACGTCAGCTTCGACGACCAGACCCTGAAAACCAGCATGAAGGTGCAGATCGACCCGCTTGGCAAACCAATCCCGTTCAGTGAGATTGTCGGCAAGGCCAGTGCCGAGAAGGTCGGTGGTGCGCAGGACTATGCCTTCGGCCTCAAGGCCCAGGGCCGCTATAAAGGCCAGCCAGTGTCCGGCACCGGCAAGATCGGTGGCCTGCTGGCCCTGCAGGACGCCAGCCAGCCGTTCCCGCTGCAGGCCGACGTGCGCATCGCCGACACCCATGTGGTCCTCGCCGGCACCCTCACCGACCCGCGTAATCTTGGCGCCCTCGACCTGCGCCTGCGTTTGTCGGGTGCCAGCCTGGGTAACCTCTACCCCTTGACCGGGGTCACCTTGCCTGACACCTCGGCCTATTCCACCGACGGTCGCCTCAGCGCCAACCTGCATGCGGCGGCAGGGGCGACGTTCAATTACCAGGGCTTCAACGGCAAGATCGGCGACAGCGATATCCACGGGGACCTGGCCTTCGTTGCCAGCCAGCCACGGCCCAGACTGTCCGGTAACCTGGTATCGAACCAGCTGCTGTTCAAGGACCTGGCGCCGCTGATCGGCGCCGACTCCAATGCCGAACAGAAGGCCCGCGGCGGTGCCAGCAAGCAGCCTGCAGGCAAGGTGCTGCCAGTGGAGGCGTTTCGCACCGAGCGCTGGCGCGCGATGGACGCTGACGTCACTTTTGCTGGCAAGCGCATCGTGCACAGCGCGCAGCTGCCGTTCAATGACCTGTCGGCCCATGTGGTTCTCGAAGACGGCCTGTTGCGTCTGGAGCCCCTGCGCTTTGGCGTGGCTGGCGGCAGTCTGGCCTCCAACATCCGCCTGGACGGGCGCAGCGTGCCCTTGCAGGGGCGTGCGAAGTTGACTGCGCGGGGCTTCAAGCTCAAGCAGCTGTTCCCCACCTTTGCGCCTATGCAGACCAGTTTTGGTGAGCTCAATGGTGACGCCGACATCAGCGGCCGTGGCAACTCGGTAGCCGCCTTGCTGGGTACAGCCAATGGCGACCTGCGCATGCTGATCAACGATGGCGCCATCAGCCGCAGCCTGATGGAAATTGCCGGGTTGAATGTGGGCAACTATGTGGTCGGCAAGTTGTTTGGTGATGAGGACGTGAAGATCAACTGTGCGGCTGCTGATGTTGGCATCAAGGATGGACTGGCGACTACGCGACTGTTCATCTTCGATACCGAGAACGCGATCATCTACATCAACGGCACGGCAAATTTCGCTTCCGAGCAACTGGATTTGAACATCACCCCGGAATCGAAAGGGCTGCGGTTGTTCTCGCTACGTTCACCGCTGTATGTGCGCGGACCGTTTGTCAAACCGAGCGCCGGTGTGCAGGCACTGCCGCTGGCGTTGCGCGGCGCAGGGATGGTTGCGCTGGGTGTTGTTGCCGGGCCGGCGGCGGGGTTGCTGGCGCTGATTGCGCCCAGCAGCGGGGATGACCCGAACCAGTGCACACCGTTGTTGCAGCAGATGAAGGCAGGCAAGGCGCCGGCAACGGTAAAGGCGCAGAAATAGCAGGGGCCGCAAAGCGGCCCCAGAAGGGTGTCAGAAATCAAAGGCCTTGCAGCAGGTCGGACATATCGTCCGCGTGCTCTTCTTCCTGCGCCAGGATGTCTTCGAATATGCGACGGGTAGTCGGGTCCTTATCCCCGATGTACTGAATGATTTCCCGGTAGCTGTCTATGGCGATCCGCTCTGCCACCAGGTCTTCCAGCACCATCTCTTTCAGCGAGTTGCCGGCCACGTACTGGGCATGCGAGTTCTTGGTCAGGTTGTCGGGGTTGAAGTCCGGTTCCCCACCCAGTTGCACGATGCGCTCGGCCAACTTGTCGGCATGTTCGGCTTCCTGGTTGGCATGTTCCAGAAATTCCTCGGCAGCCACACTCGCTTTTATGCCGCTGGCCATGAAGTAGTGGCGTTTGTAGCGCAGCACACAGACCAGTTCGGTGGCCAGCGATTCATTAAGCAGGCGCAGGATCTGCTCACGGTCGGCGTGGTAACCCTCGGTCACTGCGCCTTGCTCCACATGCTGGCGTGCACGCTCGCGCAGGGTTTTCACATCGGTCAGTTCAACATTGCTCATGGTTATCTCCAGCAGGGGTCAGGGTCAGGTTGGAGCGCAGGCTTACGCGCCATGCAGGGCGTCGCTGTCCTCTTGGCGTTGTTTGCAGGTCTTGAAGCCTTTGGCATCGACATGGCCGGTGGCATCGAAGCGCACGTAGTAGGGCTGCTGATTGCCATCGCGGTTGAGGATGTAGTTGTTGCAGGTGCCCCCGTGCGGCAGGTCGATCACGTTCGATGGGCTGCCGCCAATGGCGATGACCTTCTGCATGGTCATTCCGTTCTCCACCTGCTTGACCAGCGGCTCGTCGCGGTAGGTGACGTAATCCACCGGGTTTTCCGGGCGGCTGCCGCAGGCGGCCAGGGTGGCGCTTGCCAGAAGGATTGCCAGGGTCTGCTTGTACATTTTCCCGCTCCTTGCAAAGGGTCTGTGTGGTTTTGAACCACAACGCGCGCCGGGAGTTCGATTGCGATGGTCATGATGGCCGCTGTAGTGTTGGCCCGTCGTCCACGCAAAAGGGGCTGCGGCAATGCAGCAGGATTTGGCCACGCGATACCCGCTGGTGCTGGTGCCGGGCATGCTCGGGTTTGTCCGGATGGTGCTCTACCCCTACTGGTTCGGCATTGTGCCGGCCCTGCGCAAGGGCGGGGCGCAGGTGTTTCCGGTGCAGGTTTCGCCGCTGCATTCCAGCGAGGTACGTGGCGAGCAGTTGCTGGCGATCATTGACGACATCTGCCAACGTACTGGCGTCGACAAGGTCAACCTCATCGGCCACAGCCAGGGCGCCCTGAGCGCGCGTTACGCAGCGGCCAAACGGCCGGGGCGGGTGGCATCGGTCACGTCGGTGGCGGGGCCCAACCATGGCTCTGAGCTGGCCGACCACCTGGAACGCACGGCACCGGGCAATTCACCCCAGGGACGCATCCTCAAGGCCATGCTGCATGGCTTTGCCGTGCTGCTGGTGTGGCTGGAAACCGGCTGGCGTCGTGACCCGCTGCCGGTAGATGTGCACGCCTCGCACCAGTCGCTGACCAGCGCCGGGGTGGCACTGTTCAACCAGGCTTATCCACAGGGCCTGCCGCAAACCTGGGGTGGGGAAGGGGCTTATGAGGTCAATGGCGTACGCTATTACTCCTGGTCCGGCACCTTGCAACCGGGCCTGACAGACCAGGGGCGCAACCGCTTCGACGGCAGCAGCCGCTTCTGCCGCCTGTTCGCACGCAGTTTCATCAGGGAAAAGGGCCATTGCGACGGCATGGTCGGGCGTTTCAGTTCGCATCTGGGGCAGGTGATCGGCGACGATTACCCGCTTGATCACCTGGACATCGTCAACCAGTCACTCGGTGCCGTGGGCAAAGGCGCCGAGCCGGTGCGGCTGTTCACCGAACATGCCGCCCGGCTCAAGGCGGCGGGGCTTTAGCTCAAGCGCCTTGGCGCTAGCCGACATCTTGGTGAGCACGGTGCTTCCGGCCCAGGAGAGGATGGCGGTGAGGGGAATAGGTAATTCATTTAGCAGGTCTCGAAAAGCAGTTTTTGGAGGCGTTCGCCGTTACAGCAGATGCGCCTGTAAGATCGAGCGCCGCCCGCGCGGCGCATCGCGAGCTTTGCTCGCTCCTACGTTTGTTTCGGGCCAGTTATTTCTGGGGGATTTGCGCGCGAACGCCTTGGCGCATGGCTCGATATCGCGCCGTACAAACAAG
>NZ_JBICJS010000113.1:0-667 GCF_043103305.1 Pseudomonas sp. YQ_5
TGGTGGGTAGTTTGACTGGGGCGGTCTCCTCCCAAAGAGTAACGGAGGAGTACGAAGGTGCGCTCAGACCGGTCGGAAATCGGTCGTAGAGTATAAAGGCAAAAGCGCGCTTGACTGCGAGACAAACACGTCGAGCAGGTACGAAAGTAGGTCTTAGTGATCCGGTGGTTCTGTATGGAAGGGCCATCGCTCAACGGATAAAAGGTACTCCGGGGATAACAGGCTGATACCGCCCAAGAGTTCATATCGACGGCGGTGTTTGGCACCTCGATGTCGGCTCATCACATCCTGGGGCTGAAGCCGGTCCCAAGGGTATGGCTGTTCGCCATTTAAAGTGGTACGCGAGCTGGGTTTAGAACGTCGTGAGACAGTTCGGTCCCTATCTGCCGTGGACGTTTGAGATTTGAGAGGGGCTGCTCCTAGTACGAGAGGACCGGAGTGGACGAACCTCTGGTGTTCCGGTTGTCACGCCAGTGGCATTGCCGGGTAGCTATGTTCGGAAGAGATAACCGCTGAAAGCATCTAAGCGGGAAACTTGCCTCAAGATGAGATCTCACTGGGATCTTGAATCCCCTAAAGGGCCGTCGAAGACTACGACGTTGATAGGTTGGGTGTGTAAGCGCTGTGAGGCGTTGAGCTAACCAATACTAATTGCCCGTGAGGCTTG
>NZ_JBICJS010000114.1:0-64822 GCF_043103305.1 Pseudomonas sp. YQ_5
TTAGGTCAGCTCACATCCATAAAAACCGACACTACCAGTGGGTATTGGCAGAAGCTTACGAGGGGTTCGAAGATTTTCTTGAGAACCTCTACGCTGGAATGGGCTACGTCGACTACGATTTCTGGCCTGTTTCAGACTTCAAAAACACTCATCGCTCTGATTTACCCACGAAAGACTTTGACTGGTTCTTAAGCCAAGTAGCCATCAAGAAAAGCAAACCAAACAGCATCCTCGCATATTTCCGAAATAAATTCGACGAACTAAGAAAAATTGAAACCAAAAACAAACTTGACTGCCATGTTGGTTTTGACCTCTGCTTAATATCGAAACTGCGTCACTTGATCGTACATAACTCAGGCGTAGTCAAAAATAAAGAGAAGGTAATTGAACGCATCTTTAGAGATTGCGGCATCAATGATAGAGACAAACCAGCACTATCACTAAAAGCCAATAAATTTTTCAGCAAGCTGAAAAGCAGCGAAGAAACGCACGTTTTCCTTCTCGGCCACACCGACCCAACATACGGCATTTTTTCAACTTTTAATCTGAGCGACCTGCTGAGTCTCATGATGAGCTATGCACAGATACTAGCCGAATTATCTCTGAGGCATCTGCACAACAACGACCTGCTCAAACCTAGAGAGAATCAAGAATAAACCTGGCTCCCTTTATAAGCACTGCATACGCGTTGATGCACACAGACCTTCGATACGTGCGTCCATCATCCATTACTCCAAAAAAGCAACGTCCGCTTAGGCTTAAAGCGAACGCTATCAAACCAAGGCTCAATAAGCCGAATGCGACCATAGACTAATCAGCAGAAAAAACACTGCGATCGCAAGCATCCTAATTAATTTATTCTTTGACACGCCACCTCCCAGGACACCATGTAAGGCCCTATGAAATGATTTACTGTGCTCGCAGCTTAACCGCAAAATGCAGCCATGCAAGGAGCGCTCAAGGCCTTCAAGCGAGAGGGGCGACGATCAAAATTAAACTATAAAACAAGCTTCCACGGTATAATGATATTTCACAATACACATTTTGAGCCACAGTTATACACGCAACAATGGCCCAAGCCTAGAAAAATCAAGAGATTACGGTTAACGCTAGCGCGGATCTTAACTCTTGAAACTTGTTTTATTTTAACAAGTCAATTTATGGCTATTAAAGCCGAATACACCTGACGAACGGTAGCCAAATCGGATGGCTTCATCACGTTGCTGCTGAGCTGGTGGTGAGACCGTCAGCAGACGCATTCGCCTTCCTGCTTAAGATCAGCATGTTGTGGCAGCCCAAGAAAGCTGGCATTTTGCCTCTATTTTTTGAGGGCGTTTCTCTATGGCGATTCGGCAATCTGACCTTTTCTACAGCGCTACAACACGTGTCCCTCAGGGCCATGTATCTAAACGATCTGGTCAACCCACTGCTTTTCTGAGCCATAGCCACAAAGATATGAAGCTCGCGTTGGGGCTCCAGGAGACACTACGTCGAGAGGGCTGGGATGTGTATATTGATTGGCAGGATCAAGCCATGCCTGAGTCGCCCGACGCAGTAACGGCTAGCCGTATCAAGAATGCTATCGTCGCCGCTGATTGGTTTTTATTTCTCGCGACTCAAAACTCTCAGGCTTCTCACTGGTGCCCTTGGGAGATCGGGTATGCCGATGGGAAAAAGCGAATCGAGAAAATTGCAATAATTTCTACCAACGACAATAGCGGCCACCACTACGGCAACGAGCATCTAAAACTCTACAACAAAGTCGACCGAGCCTCAGGTGGGGGTTTAGCCCTATTTGACCCGCAAGGTAAAGGGAAATGGGTGCGCTTCCTGAAATAACTAGGATTAGCCAATTAGATCTCAAGTACCACCACCACAATGGACTGATAAAGGACTTAACATGTTTATTGGCTTCGAATTAACAGACTATCAAGGCCTAACCCACCAAGACGACCTCGACGTATGGAGCTTCAGTGCTTTAAACGACGCAAATATCTACGACTTAGCCAAATATGTTGCATCAACTTCGCATACCATTCAACATCTCGATGCCGAGAAAATTTCCGCTAGTCTATTTCCTCGATCAGACTATGATATTTTCCTCTCACATTCCCATGCCGATCAAAGTAAAGCAATCGAGCTAGCTCTTTCTCTTAAAGATAAAGGGATCAGGGTATTCGTAGACTCATGCGTCTGGGGACACTCCGAGAAATTAATAGAACTGATTCTTGATCAGTCCGGCCCACTCGAGAACGAAACGAGAGATTCTCAAATAGTCAGAGTGAGCGCAGCCGTGCATACGCTGCTTTCTGCCGCCATCCACCAAATGATTTGGCGTACCGAAGCTTTTGTTTTTCTACGCACGGAAAAATCAGTACCATTTGAAAACGATGTCAGCGATAGAACCCTTTCCCCGTGGATCTATGCCGAGCTTCAATTCAGCGCCCAGGTTCAACAGGTGCTTCCGCCACGCTTGAAAAATAAGAAATCTCTACCGAGCGTCGCTGGATTTGAGAGCTACATGACTGAGTCAAAGCAATTACAGCCGTATGAGATGGCGTTCAAAATTTCAAAGGAGCATCTGCCATCTGTAAAAGGCACAGACTTCAGCAAGTGGTACCATGACCTAGCGGCGAAGAAATTTACTGATGCTGGAGAGGTTCTGGACGACCTCTATGCCACCTGCCATATAACCAATCGATATTACGAACATAAAATTGACAATCTAGCGCTTGAATAGCCAGACATAAACTCACGCGCTTAATAAAATAAAGCCCCATGTACCGGGGCTTTATTTCGGGCATTCAGATCAAATCACATATTTCACTTGGAAACCCAAGTCTCAACTTCTTCTGCCCCATACTTAGCCTTCCACTCCTTCAGAAGTCTATGATTACCACCTTTAGTTTCGATGGTTTCACCGTTATTAGGATTTTTGTACACCTTAACTTCACGTGCCTTTCGTGTTGCTTTAGCTGCTTTAGGCTCTACACTGACACGGCCAGTTTGCGGGTCGAGTATATTGATGACATCACGCAAGCTATAGTTGTACTTCGCTAGCAAATCCCTCAGCTTTTTCTCGAATTCAATTTCATGCTGAAGCTCAGAGCTCCCCTTCATCGCCTCAAGTTCAGCGAGCTGCTCTGCTAGCTTTTGCTCCAACTGCCGAAATTCTACCAAACGAGACATAAAAACTCCTTAAAACGAGAGATCACTAGACGAACAGTAGACATATCTTAGGTCAATATCTTAGGCTTGTCTTCACCTACTTTATAAATCTGATCAGGCGCTCGACGATTTGATAGCGAACTGAATCTGCAAGAGTAAAAGTGTCCACCCGTATTCGCTACGTCTTAACACCGAAGTACAGTGCCTCAGGCAGCATACCCCGAGCAAATTGGAGGCAGTGACCTCACGCTCCGAAAATGCTGATCCGTGGAAAGTCCAAGTAAACCCGTTCCACGGCGCGCGGAAAATATAAGGTCAACTGGCCTAGCGCTGGAGAGGCTCAAGAAGTTTCGCCCAGAACGCCTCTGCAGCACCTTCGTGGCTCAGCTTCTCATCACGAGTATTCCGAGAGAATCCCATCAGAGGCTTGAAGAAGATCGACTGGTCATCCGTGCTCACGGAGAGCATTTCGTTAAATCCATTTGAGGATACTTGAGCCGAGTAGGTGATACCGTTCCGATTGATACCATCCCCCATCCCAATCGCACATTCCGAAGCGACCTTCCCGTCCCGATAGATGGAAGCCGCGAACCGCGTGTCACTCAGTCGTCTCAATGTTGCTTGAATCCCAGGGTTACGCGCCTGAAGCTCAGCTAATGAATTCTCGAAAAAACGCTGGATGTAAGTGAAACCATCATGAGCGAACTGATCAATTTCGAAGTCTGTGAAGGTTTTTCGAAGCCTCAGGTTACTCGAACGCACCGACTCAAACATCGTCGAAATTACCGTGTCCGCTGCGGCACCATGGGCAGCAGATGGTCGATGGGATTGAGCCACTGCACCACGTCCGGGATTGCCAGGCGATATTTCCTTGATCAGTACTCGAATCTGACGTACCACATCAGTGAAAGCCTCATCAGGGTTCGTCCAACTGGTGATTGGTTTCCCATCCTGAGGCACCGCTAGTAGCTTACCCATCGGACTATGAGTCCAATCACACGCGCGCAGAATGACTGGCACAACCCGGCACTCCCCTGCAGCATGCCGGGCCAGTGCGCGTTGCATCTCTACCGAATAGCAATAGTGAGAGCTCAGGAAGCTGGCACTGACCAACAGCAACACGATATCCGCAGCATCAATTTGCGCATCGATCGCACTGTCTACCATCTCGCCGGCGACCAAGCGCCGGTCATGCCACGAATCAACCAGCCCCTCGTACCTCAGGGAGGCGAGGTGCTTTTCCAGTTGATTGCGCAGTGCTTCATCATCATGACTGTATGAGAAAAACACTTTTGCCATTACGGCGCTCCCTATGAATTCGTGGCTCCGACGTTATCACGACTCGAACCCGCCTCGGTAGCGAGCCGATTTAACCTCAGAGCTCGACGAAACGGCCAGATTGAGGCTCGTCCAGGCGAGGATCTGGGCGTGATGGAGCTAAACGCAGCCGCAGATTGGCTTCTTGCGAAGGTGGAGGCCCCAGATGCGCAGCAGCGCCGGGAAGCGCTCAAGAACGTTTACGAGCGCTTGGAAGCCAGTAAGGCCGAGCAACCTGCGTAACTTGAACTGCGCACGCTCAACCACGCGCGTCCAGCGCAAGCGCTTGAGTCTACGCAGCCTTTTTGCAATCGTGATGTAGCGCCCCAAGAGTAGCGGCCCTATGATATCAACGTCCTCGTAGCGCCGAGCATTCGGTGCTGCATTACCTGCGCGGAGATGGAATCATGCGCCACTGCTTTTACAGCTTTCACTACGAAGCCGACAATTGGCGAGCGGCCAAGATTCGCTCGATCGGCGCTATCCATGGCGCCCGCGAGGCCTATGACAACGGCTGGGAAGCTGTGAAAAATGGCAGCGAACAGGCAATCAAAAACTGGATTGCCGCCGAAATGAACGGCTGCTCCTGCGCGATTGTGCTAATCGGCTCACAAACTGCGGGACGCAAATGGATCAACTACGAAATTGAGCAAGCCTGGAACAAAGGCATGGGCCTGGTCGGGGTCTACATTCACGGCATAACTGATCGCAACAACCAGACCTCCAGAGTCGGTTCAAATCCGTTCACCGGCTTCAATGTGGACAATGTCCCTCTTTCCAACATCGTTCGCACTTACGATCCAGCGGGCTATGACAGCGCCACACGGTACGCCACCATCTCTCAGAATCTTGGCAGGTGGGTCGAAGAAGCGATAGCGATCCGAAAGCGTTACTAACCGCCCTCTCTCGACTCTGCCAATGAGTAACACCATGCAGCACGCCTCTTACTACCTGGCTATTTTCGGCTCGCCTCCCGAAGGCTTCGTTGACGAATTCTACGAAGCCTTGAAAGCGAAGCTCGCGGTACTGTCACTCAACCTCGGCGTTGAGGTCGACTGGTACACAGGTATGCCCGACGAGTACCGCGTTGCCAACGGGAAATGCACCGCAGCCCTGTGTTTCCCTCTCCCTAATGGCCAAGACGTACACATCACGAAATTGATGAAGGATGGTGTGCCTGTCATCCCAGTGGCGTCGAAGCTCGGGCATCTGGCCGCGGAGTTTCCTCCGTCAGTATCAATCCTCAACGGGCTAGGACTGGACTCATCGGACATCCCGACCATCGTCAATTGCTTGCTAGAATGCGCCTCGCTCTTGCCTCGGCAACGACGCGTTTTCCTGAGCTACAGACGAACGGAATCAACCACCGCAGCGCTACAGCTCTATGCGGCGCTTTCAGAACGGTTGTTCGACGTTTTCCTCGACACGCATGAGATCTTGCCAGGGGAGCACTTTCAGGAGGTGCTGTGGCAAAAGCTGTGCGACAGCGATGTCATGATCTACCTGGATACCCCGTCCTACTTCGACAGCCGTTGGACAACAGCAGAGTTTGGGCGCGCCGTGTTCCGAGGTGTTCCCATTCTCAGGGCTGGCTGGCCAGAAGTAGATCTGGATGATCGAAGCCAAGCTACGTTGGATTTACGCCTGACCAAAGACGATTTCTTGTCGGATGGCGTGTCGCTCACCAATCAATGCCTCGCACACATCTGCCGATCGGCTGAGGATCTGCGCGCAGAAGGCGTCGCTACCCGCTATCGCCTGCTGATGAACGCATTCGGTACCTCCTTGGAGCGTGCCCAAGCGACAATCGAGGGCTATTCACTCCGACGCAGCCTCACCGTCAAGCCAAAACGTGGAGAGCCAATTTACGTCTATCCAGCGCTCGGCGTGCCGACGACCTACACCCTGCACGACGCCACCCTTGACAATCACCCTGCGCCAGTAGCCGTAGTATATGATAATGCGGGTATTGAAGAACGTAGGTGGCAGACACATATGGAATGGATCAGCAACTACCTCGAAAAGGACGTGCGGTTAGTCGAACCCTATAATTCGGGCTGGCGATTCCTGGACTGGCGAAAATGAAGAAATCAATATTTCTATCCGCCAGCGTGCCAACCTATGGCAGAGAATTTTTTGATTCTTGCCATCCGTATCAAATACAAATAGCGGTAAGATCACTGTTGCTCCTGGCACTGGGACGACAGCGCTTGGTATTTGGCGGGCACCCTTCAATCACACCCATGGTTTATGCCGCGGGCAGGAGCTTTGGGCTCAATACCATTGAATGCGTGACCATTTACCAGTCCGCATTTTTTGAAGACAAATTCCCTCTTGAGAATCAGGGATTTGCTGACATTCGGGTAATCCCCAAGGAAGCAGAACTCAAAGACAGTATTTTGTCTATGCGCCGGCGAATGCTGGAAGATAACGAATTTGAGGTCGGTATTTTCATCGGCGGCATGAAGGGCATTGTCGACGAATATGAAATGTTCAGAGAAAAATCCCCTGACGCCAAAGTGATCGCAGTCCGAGCCGGTGGCGGCGCTACAGCGACCCTTCCCTGTACGCAATCAGACCCAGCCATTCAGGAGCTTGAAGAGTCTGGGGACTATTTCTCTCTGTTCAACAGCGTTCTAGGCATCGATCCGAACAGCGAACGGATTTTTAGTAATTAAGGAAGAGTTTAATGGATCGCGGCTTCAACCTGAGCATTAACACCGGCCCATACCCCGTAGACTTCACAAAAGTCCATGCTTATAAAGATGCAAACCAAAAGCGCGTTGACGACCTCGCCCAGCTAATGATTGACGAGGACACATTCGATGCGTCCCTCATATTGGAGGCTCTCTTCCCGGCAGTGAAGGCTGACATTTTTTTGTCTCATTCCTCCGCTGACGCGAACGAGGCGATCCAAATCGCACTAGAGCTCCAAGAGAAGTGCGGCCTGAATGTATTTATTGACTCTTGCGTCTGGGGCTCGATCTACGATTTGCTGAAGGCCATCGACAAGTACCGCCGCCGTCAAGGTCAAATCGATTACGATTACGATGAGCGTAATCGCTTGACAGCGCACATACACATGATCCTGACCACCGCCCTGCAGCGCATGATTGATCAGACAGATACGATCATCTTCATGAACACGGAGCATTCGATCTCGCTGAAGCATTCAGTAAATGAAGAGCGAAAGACCTTGTCTCCGTGGATACACATGGAGCTCAATTTCAGTACATTGGTACGGCGTCGCTCACGTTACAAAATGGCGATAGAGGGCAAACGTGCGATGGACGAAGTAGTTTCTAACGAGCATTTCAATGTCGTACATGATGCCCCTACCGGCCACCTAACCTCTATTGCAGAAAGCGATTTTCGAAAGTGGATGCTACAGGCGTCCACCCTTAGAGGTTCGAAAGCCATCGATCTTTTATACCGCAACTTCTGACGGATATACCCCATGGATGCCAAGCTCAAACACCTTGAATTCGTTCAAGGCGTAGTCAATCGCCTTTCTACTAACTCGTTTCTGCTCAAAGGTTGGTCGATCATCCTGATCTCGGCGCTGTTCGCACTGTCCGCCAAAGATTCTGACAAGGGCTTCGCTCTGCTGGCCTACATCCCAGGCATCGCGTTTTGGGGGCTGGATGGCTACTTCCTGGCGCTTGAGCGTTGCTACCGCAGGCTCTACGACAAGGTTCGAGCGACTGACAAAGACCAGATCGACTTTCTGATGGTGATCGATAAAGGCCAAGGGTGGAAAAATTGGCTCAAAGCCACGCTATCAAAAACGTTAATCGTCTTCCATGGGGCGGTGTTGGTGGCTATCACTGCAGTGGTGGTGGTCTACGTCATCAACTCCCACACGGCTGCGTAAGGGAGGAGCCCGGACTCGCAATGCCTAGCTAGGGCCTACACCGTTGATCTATCCCGACGTGCTCGCACGAGCTGGCTACTCGCAGGACAACTCACGATCAAGTGACACTGCGAGCAGTAGGTCGAACCCAGCTCGGCGAGGTGCGCTATGGCACCTCGTGTGTGTTCAGCTCCTGTGGATCAACAACCCGAATGTTGCCAGGCAGCCGTGAGGACAAGACGCCCTTTGCGTGTCTACGAAACGAGAATCTTCTCTGGGCACGAAACCGGAGGCAAAAAAAAGCCCGCGATGGGGAGAGCGGGCTGGACTCAATCATTAGGGAGCTATCTCAAGGTACGCTGCGCATTGTGAAAATTACGTCATCGATCAAAGATAGATCTTACCGAACCCCGGGAGCGGCCCGCCCGGAAGCCCCCTGCGCAGGGCCTCCAGATCCCTGAGAGGGTCTCGACTCTGCCGAGGAGGCTCGCTCAAGCTGTCTTTGTCTACCGTCGGATACAACCCCAGGTACTCCTGCCCTTCAAATTTCTGGTTTTCCTTTTCCAGGACAGGGAGGATGGCGACTTTGTTGGGTTTATGGCCGTCGAAATAGCCCAGTTCCCAGGGCATCCACTTCGAATTCGTAGCGTTCTCGGTAGCGATGTAGAGAAGCGTATCGGACTGCTTCATCCGACCTCGCAGCCGTTCCGCCGTATGTTTGTTCACCTGGCTACGATCCAATTCAGGATCGTCTACCCAATCGACATAAACCTTTTTGCCCATTTCCTCCAGCAGCACCTTCACCCCAAGTACTAACTCAGCATCGTTGATCGAGTGGGACAGGAAAACGTCGAACCTGGTCGCCCGCTTACTGGACTCCATCGATTCGCTCATCATCTCGCCGAGGCTGCGATTCCTCATCGCTCGTTTTGCTGCGGCACGCGCCTCAGATTTCGTAAAAAATGCCATTTTTCAATCCATGTAGGTGTTGAGAAGGCGCCAAGAGCCTTCTTACAAGAGCTTTTTGCTCTTAGCAGCCGACTGAGCCCGAAGCCTTCTGAACTGGCCTGGTATCTCGAAGTGCCCATACAAGCTGTCAAGAGCGTGCTCACCCTTTTCGAGCAAAAACTCAATCCAGCCACTGAACTCTGAACCGTCGACTTTGGGCAGGTGAGAGTTGAGTGCCTTGTGAGCAAAATTTGGCAGCAAGCGTTTGGCCTGCTCGTGTTCCAACGACAAGACCTCTGGGCTACGGCGTCTGCGGCGAGCTGGCACCCGACGTCTCACCATTGCGCTGAACTGAAGTTCCGAATATATCCAGGGCGAGAACGTGCGATCTGAACCTTCGTAAGCCTTCAAGGGAACGGAATTTTCAGTGTTCAGGAACACGAAAAGCTCCGTTCTATCAATCATCTCCTGAAGCGCACCTACCAGCATCAGATGCACGCCAGCCGAAAGATCGCTTACTTCACGCTCACTCAGTGGCTGTCCGTCTGCTTTCTGGTCTGCGTAAAAAGCCATCAGCTTCTCAATAAGATGCTGTGACGCCCCCCAGACACAGGAATCCACGAACACGTTGACGCCACAATTACGGAGCTTAATTGCAAGCTCGACAGCCCTATCCTCGTCAGCATGGGAGTGCGAGAGAAACACGTGCGTCCTCTGCTGCTGAGGGAAGATATGCCTCGACAGCAGGTTAGCGTCGATCAGACGCCTGCCTTCGAATACATCGATCAAGTAGTCGGACACCTCACCGAACTGACCTTGCACCTGATCCTTGAACTTCTGGATTTCCGACGCGGGTACCGAGCTATAGCTTTCATAGCTGGTCAACTCAAGCCCTACATACATACTGAATCCCTTCTGATCTGTAGTTTCTGCGAGTTTTTGAAACGTCCTGAACCTGATCCGCATAGCGGACAATGCTAAGCACACCCGTGTAGAAGCAGGCAGGCAACAGCACTCTGAACGCAAACACGGCAAATTGCCAGCACTTGGACTGGACGGGGGTGAACTGAGGCGAGCATCCTTGCGGCATGGAGCTCATGCCTACGTCGGCTCGGTACCAAGGGACTGAAACGCACGACTGCCTATGAGCGTATTACGCTTAATGACCGAGGACTCCGCATGACCGCAACAGCCCCTGATGCCACGGCTCAAATTGCTTTCTCCATGTTCGAAAACAAAGGCGTCTACGCAGTCCTTGTTGGCTCAGGCGTCTCCCGCTCCGCAGGAATACAGACGGGCTGGGAGATCACAATGGAACTGGTCAAACGCTGGGGCATCGCCACAGGAGCGGGCGATCAGGATGACTGGGTCTCCTGGTATGTAGCGCAGACGAGTGAGCAGCCCAACTACTCCAAGCTACTTGAGCGCCTGGCGGCGACCCAAACCGAACGCAGAGCCATAATTCAGGGCTTTCTCGAACCAAATGAACAGGAGGCCGAGGACGGCCTCAAACTGCCCACACGTGCACACCGAGCTATCGCGAACATGGTCAAGACGGGCCACATCCGCGTGATTGTGACAACGAACTTCGATCGCCTGATGGAAAACGCGCTAAGGGATGTCGGCATCGAACCTACTGTGGTCAGCTCGGCTGATAGCTTCGCCGGCGCGGAGCCGCTTACCCACTCGACTTGCTACATCATGAAAATCCATGGCGATTACAAGGATGCCAGGATCCTCAACACGGATGATGAGTTGGGAGACTATCCACCCGCATTCAATACGCTCCTTGATCGCATCATCGATGAATTTGGGCTGATCGTCGCGGGTTGGTCAGGTGAGTGGGATCATGCGCTGAGAGCCGCGTTCATCAGAGCCCCCTCTCGTCGTTATCCTACATACTGGCTAGCTCGTGGCCGCCCATGCGAACGCGGCCAAGAGCTCATCACGCAGCGCAGAGCGACCGTGGTGAATGGCTTGGATGCCGACACGTTCTTTGAGGGCTTGAGCTTTAAGCTAGAAACCATCCAACAGTCCCGGCTACCCAACCCGGCAGGAATAGAACTGACGCTTGCAATGGCCAAGCGTTTCTTGGCGAAGCCGGAACACAGGATCCAGCTGGATGACCTGATCACAGCACAGACTCAGCGCTCCCTCACACAGCTAACACCATTGTTCACTTCACCGCCTCAAGGAGATGCACCGAAAGACTTCACAGATCGGGTCGTCAGCTACGAAGCCACTATCGAACCTCTCGCTCGCCTCTGCGCAGTTTTGGGACGCTGGGGAAGCGGTGGCGAGTACCCATTGGTACTGGACGCCATTAAAGGGCTGTATGCCGCATCTCAAAAAGAGCAATCCGGCTGGCAGCATTGGGTCTCACTGAAGAGCTATCCCGCGACGTTGGTCATCTACGCGTACGGAATGGGGTTAGTCCGGGCTGAACGCCTGACAGAGCTCCGTAAACTGTTCAGCACTCCGCTAATTGCCCGCCACGAAATCCCTAGCACCATAGGGGAAAGGTTCGCTCCGCTGTACGTCGAAGCGGGCATCGGCCTGTTCGAACGCTGGCGAATGTTCGAGGGGCAAGACAGCTCCACTACACCGTTCTGCAACCGCCTCGCTGAAGTACTGGCACCGCGCTGGGCGCCAGATTTTGCAGGTCTGCACGACGCAGGATTGCTCTACGAACGGTTTGAGTTTCTTTCTTTCCTTTTCTTCTGCGAAACGCGCCTAATCAGCGAGGAATCGCTGATCGACATCATTCAAAATCGTAAGATCAGAACCATCGCAGGCGGACGGATCTCATGGCATTCGGAGACCATCAACCGCTTCGCTCACGAGTACGCAACCGAAGAATTCAAGGCCCCTACCCTGGCCGCAGGATTCGCCTTCGGCTCTGAGAACTACCTCTCGCAGATGCTTGAAGGCCTACTGGGGCTCGCAAGATTCCGCTTTTAATGATCAGCTGATCAAGTCGTCACATACAGGAAGTCCGTAACCTTGCTACAGAAAAGAGACCAGAAATTTGGTTTTATCCGACGCGCCCGCAGAGAACTGACCTATGCCTTTTTCCTCGGCGCACCGCCTTTCTTTGCGTGCACATCTTCCAAAGAGGTCAGCGACCTGGTGAACGCGCTCTTGGCGGCTCCTACCCTGATGTCTTACTACCTTTGACTGCTTTTCGCCTTCGGCTTGGTGAGTGTTTTCATTTTCAGAGTGACGTTCCGGGCGTACCGCCTCATTCGGAAATCTCGCGAGGTACATTCGTTCTTCGTTAACATCGGTGGAAGCCTGCTGACAGCTTTTCGCGCGGCGCTGGGCGCAATGATGGGGTACCTGATGGTGTGGTGCTATCGAGACGTGGAATCCATGAGCTTCGCTGGAACTGCGGGAGTGCTTAAGTATGCATGCATGGCACTCGCGGTATGTGTATGGCTCGCGTGGACTGATGAAACGCTCAGAAATCCTCATGCAGTCAGCCGTTACAGCTGAAGCTCAAGCGCTATCAGTTTACATTCAGTGCTATGAGGCGTTGGTCATTCGTTTACACAGAAAATCAAGCCAGTTTGGGTGTATGGCTTGTGCTTCTTCAGGCGGACTGGGCTGGTTCGCGCTGTTACTGAGCCTGATGCAGCAAATGAACGTGCCCCAGCGAGACTGTCAGCCTCCCGGGCTTGAGGTTTATCAGGTAGCCGGCAGAGAGATTTTCTAAGGTGCCAGCGGGTCGCATCAATACGGAGGCATAAAGTGCACCAGGTCGCAGTGTTGGACAGCATCATCTTTGAGGCTCATGAACTAGCCAAAAGTTTGAACGACCACCACATCGTGGTCATCAACTCCACTATGCGTCTGCAGGCTCTCAATCTAGAGGATCAGATAGTCCGAGCTCTGCAGGACTCGAAGGGGCGCGGCCCCGACCTCATTTACAGCGAATTCGAGGTCTTTCTTTCGCCGCAAGACAGAAGGTTCGTGCCAACCCTTTGGCATCCTGAACGGAATACGCTCAATCTAGCCAGTACACACCGGATCGTTCAGCGTGCCATGGAAGTCTGGGCTGCTCGAGGTTCTCCGAGTCGCTTCCTTTACACAAACCGCGCCCAACGTTCCTGAGAGACCATTCCTGCTATCTAGTGTTGATCCGCTTCACCACAGAAGCGAGTCTACGCTTCACGCCGATTTTAGGGTTCAGAGAAAGCGCTTCTTCGTAAACCTGGACAGCCTCGGCGTACTGGCCCAGGTGCTCGTGCGCGAGCCCCTGTACTTTCAAGGCAGTGGCTCTCCAAACAGGATATTGGTCTGCGCCAAGCGACCTGGCACGCTGGACAGCATCCAGGACTTCAACGACGCGCTCGTTTGTTAGATCGACCTCCCCTAGCACCTTCTCTGCTGAGAGGAGAATGCGCTCAAACCGAGACGAGGTGAGGTTCGCATCCTCGAGTTGATCACCATCTAGGAATTGGCCATCAATGTCGTACCGGAAGCTCCCGACCCCCTTGAAGTGTGCAATCAGCTCTCCCGTTTTCTCGTCGACCTCATAGCTCTCGGGCCATCCGGCTTTTGGTATGACGCAATACAACTCTGCCCGCTTGAGCAGGTCGAACAGGAAGACCTTGTTGCCATGCTCACTAGGACTGTTTGCTGTTGCGCAGAAAGCGTACTTCCCGTTCCGTGAAATGCCGCTGGTGAAGATATTGGCCGTGAGCTCTTTGGTGATGATTACAGCTCCCGCGGGATCGAAGACATTGAATGTTCCAGAAAGAGAGCTGCCAAAATGCCAGTCCTCCAAGCAGAAAACACCGGAATCCGAAACGTGACCGTTGTTTGGTCTTGCCATGCTTCCGTGGCAACTGACCGTACCGCTGCTCAGATCCGCCAGAACGTAGGCTCCAAGGCCCGACTCCCGATGCCCTCCTCGGCCCGCCGCAGGATCTGAGTCGCGCCACCCAACCGCCCACTGCTTTGACTTAGACAGCTGATATAAGCCGTAAAAGTCGAGCGACTCCACCGTCAAAAAATGTTTATCACGCGAAACCTGGAGCGTTGAGCGACACCCCTTTGGAGACCCGGAGTCGGCTTCAGCGTTGACGGCCTTGGGCCTTTTGAACAGCCAACTAAAAATGCTCATTCCCTGCTCCTTCGAAGCTTGAGCGCGCCGAGGTGAGCATTGCTGCCCATCTCGAACACTGAGTGCGTGACTCAATTGACCCTGCACCCGACTCTCAAAGCATGCCCTGTAGCCCGCGGCGCTTGAAGTCGTGATCCAGCAGCGTAGCGGCTTTGCGAAAAAACCACAGGCTAAGAATCCAGCAAGCTCGACCTAGCTCTTGAACGCGTAAACACTGAATTTGAGCACATACCCCATGACATTGATCGGCTTGTAGGTTACCGCTGGAGAGGTAACCAGATGGTAGCGATCAGCCAGTTGGTTACGATAGCGCTGAAGCCGACGACGCTCTATAGCGGTTAGATCATCCCGAGCTAATGCCGCATCCGTGGCGGCCAGTTTTTGCTGATACTCACGTTGCCACTTAGCCCGAACGAAGTTCTGAATCCACTCCATTCGAAGAAACAAGGTTGCAGCCACACCCAGCGTCAGAGCTGCAGTTAGATTCGTCAAATCGTCTTGCATCCATAGCGCTAACATCGCCAAGCATGGTATCGCGTAAGTCAACGCGATGTAGGTGATGCGGGTTGGAGGGTCGAATCTCATCAGCATTGGATTTCCTTGAGATAGAGCGCTGCGATGCGGCAATGTTCGCACGGAGCATGCCTGACCATCTCGACTTTTATGGTTTCCATTTGTGAGCTGCGCAGCGCCCCCAGACGGCTCTGATCTGTCTGCTGCAGATTACTGGACGAAAGCACGGAAAGGGCCGCACCTTTCCAGCAGCATTCAAGAGCATGTGGGTTGGATACCTGATAGCCTATCGCCACTTTTAGCATGTTGACCGGCAGAACTGAGCGCACCCAGGCGACTGGGTGTGCGGAGTGCCCGGCCCGCCACTTGTACGCCAACGATATAGAGAGGCTCGGAAGCTTCATGGACGCCCGCTACTCCCTCGCCCTACTAGGGGACTTTCCCACTGCTATTGCCGATGAGATCGAGGCCGCTCTAGAGGAGCGAATTTCAGAACTCGGATTAGTGCTTCATGAAGACGTGACACTGTTTCGGGGAGATCCCAGGCGCTTCCGACCCAAGTTTGATCGCTGCTGCGCAGCCCTTTGCGCAAGCATCAATGCCACTGATGAGGCAACCATTGAGCATTTCATTGACCGCCGAGTACCACTGGTTCCGGTTGCGCGGGATCCAGATACTTTTAAAGCCGAATTTCCCGGAAAACTTGGAGCATTGAACGGCGTTGCGATGACCCAGAGCCCAGCTATCCTGGCGAGCTGTCTCCTGGAGGCAAGCTCGCTGATCCCACGTCAGCGCCGGGTGTTCCTCAGCTATCGACGCAAAGAGTCCACAGAGGCCGCTCTGCAACTGTATTCAGAACTGTGTGCGAGGCAGTACGACGTTTTCCTCGACACCCACGGGATTTTACCTGGAGAGCACTTTCAAGAGGTGCTATGGCAGCGCCTCTGCGACTCCGACGTACTCGTCTACCTCGATAGCTCAGGGTACTTCGAGGGCCGCTGGACAGAGCTGGAGTTCGAAAGGGCTTCGTTGAGGAAACTCGCCATGCTTCGCATTGGGTGGCCACGAGTTGAAGCAACCAACATCCATTTGATCAGTGGGCAAGTTCAGTTGGAGGACTCTGATCTCGGTGCGGATCGACTGATTCAGTCGGATGCTTTGACCGAGATTCTCGAGAAAATCGAGCTCTATCGAAGCAAAAGCGTCTCGATCAGGTACCGGGATCTTGTCGGGAAGCTAACGTCTTCGGTAGAGGCCGCCGGCGGTAAAGTGCTCGGCGCTTCGTCCCGAAGAGGATTGGTGGTCTCAGTAAAAAATGAAGAAATCGTTGTTTACCCAGAGCTTCGCGTACCAACCAGCGAGTCATTCTATGAGGCATCGCTGGAGGAGCACGCCCCTCCAGTTGCCGTAATTTATAACGAAGAAGGCATCGAAGAAAGAACCTGGAAAGCCCACATGCAATGGCTCGGAGACAGGCTTGATGGGCATGCGCGCTTGGTGAAGGCAAACGCCGCTGGCCATCGATTCCAAGATTGGTACTAGGCACCCCGTGCCTGCTCGACAGGATTCTTCCAGAGATTGACCTGCAAGCGTCTCCGCCGGCAATCATGGTGAATGATCACTCGACAGCTTGAGATCGGGCACACGCCTGAACCAGCGCATCCCTCTATACAGCTAATTCTGAGGCCAACTATATGGGCAAAATCTTCCTATCTGCCAGCGTTCCAAGCAGCGATAACAGTTTCTATGAACAATGTGATCCGATGCTGATCCAGGCAGCGCTTCGGACATTCCTGTACACCGTAGTGGGTCGTAAACACCTCGTATTTGGTGGTCATCCCACAATCTCCCCTCTCATTCTCGCGGTCTGCGAGGATCTAGGAGTCGACAACAGAGCTGCCGTGACGATCTACCAGTCGAAATACTTCGCAAAGGTAGCTCCAAAGGTGAATTTCAGGTTTGAAAACTTGATTGAAGTAGATTCAACTGGCGACCGGCAGTCGAGTCTGGATCTCATGAGAAGAGCCATGTTCAGCCACCACAAGTTCGAGGCCGCGGTCTTCATCGGCGGGCAACAAGGTATCCTCGCGGAGCACTTGCAGTTTAAGGGGGATCATCCCCAAGCAAATGTGATCACGCTCCGCAGCCCCGGTGGCGCTTCCGCCACGATTGATCGCTTCCTTCCACCCGACGAAAAAGATTACGACGAGCTGCTGGACTACGTTGGCCTGTTTACCCATCGCCTGGGAATTGGGCTAAACAGCGAACGCAATCTGTCAGTGAAGCCTTCGAAACCAAGGCACGATCCAGACAATACTTTCGGTAAAGGATAACCACTAAATGGAATACGGCTTCAACATTGACATAAACCCCAATCACTTCCCTATCACTAGGGAGGTCAATGACATCAAGAGCAACCTTAAAGCCTCAACGGTCAAGCTCAAAGATTACCTGTTGAAAGACAACGTCAGCATTGATGCCAAAACCGTCATCAAGCACCTATTTCCGGCGCAACGATGCGACATCTTCATATCCCATTCCTACCAGGATCAAGATCTGGCGATCCAACTCGCGCTTGAGCTGAAAAAGAAAGGAATAACAGCCTTCATCGACTCTACGGTCTGGGGATCGGCATACGACCTTCTAAAGGCAATCGATGAGAAGCATTGTAAAATCGAGGGTGAAGCTAGTTATCACTACAACTTGCGCAATCGCTCGACCGCCCATGTGTACATGATCCTAGCGACAGCTCTGCAGCAAATGATTAGCGATTCCACCGCACTGTTCTTCTTGAACACCGACCACTCCCTGTCCACACAGCACTCGATCGAAGACGAAGACAAAACGGGGTCTCCTTGGATTCATATGGAGCTGATGTTTAGCCATTTCATTTGGCAAGCCAAGCATGCCAAAGAGTTGGTGGTCGCCACCGAATCGCGTGCTCTCGACTCGGTGCCCGTATTCCATGAAGCTAAAACAGGTCACCTCAAGGAGCTAACTGGTTTGAGGCTGCAACGCTGGATTGGCGAGCAAGAAACACAATCCACTTCAATGGAAATCCTTGACTCGCTTTCAAAGCTGCATGGCGGCAACAGCTTGCGAAGCAGGGTTTGATCTCAGGGGTAGCTGCCTGGAAAACCTAGCAGCAGTTCGCCCAATCTGGTGTCTATCTCAAGCCCCGGTGGGCCAGCCAAAACGGACGGCATTCTCCGCCCCTCCACATATCCGGCGTCCTGGGCAATCATCCTGTCCAAGATTGAAAACTGCAGCGGGAGCCAGTTCTCCATCACGAGACTTCCCGTCCGCAGGTGAAGAGGGCGTTCCGGCTGAGTGCACAGCAACATCACCGGCATCATTTTCTACTGCGCAAAAACAAGACGGGCACGGGCACGCTGACCAACAAAACTGACGATATCAAACTGAGAGCGCTCCGTCTCGCCTGCGTTGATAGCGGTGCCCCTCGCTTGAACATACTCGTCCCAACCAGGACTACAGAACTGCGTGTCAGACCAAAAGTTGTGTGCCTCGTCTGCCACAAATTGCTTGGCAATCGCACGCTGTTCCGCACCGATCAAACACCAAGCTGCAACTACTCTATCACTCCAAGTTGCGGAAGTCAGTAGATGGAACTCAGCAAAATTTCCCAAATTAAATTGTTCGACCTCTCTGTTAAACGCGTACATCGCATTTAACTGGTCTAGGTAGGAACCTTTGGCCATAGAGTCTACCACCGTGAAAAACCAACCTATCGCCTGGAATTGACTGAGCCTTACGAGCCGTTTGTGGGCGGGGGACAGACGACTTCTGATAAACCACACATTCGTGTCCGCTCGAGCCTTGGTAGTTAGAGCACGTATATTGTTGGCGGACATTTTCATGCCTCCTTGTTAGCAGATTATCTCTAGGCGCGTTATTCCCTCACGGGAAGCTGCCTCTTATTTTAGATTGCATGCGGAGTAAGCGGCGACGCAATCAGCAAGACACGCAAAGCGAACGGCATTATTCGCCCCTTCCCCGTTGTTGCACCAGCCGAGAACGCTCTCGCATTTGCGCGAAAAAATGAGCATCGGTTCTGAATGCCTTGTAGATCTGCTCCTTGGAGCACCGCGCGCTAAGGATGCCTTGATCAGGCCTTGATGGCGGTGCCGGGTGATCCGTTCAATCAAGCGCCAATGCAGGGGTTTGGAGGCAAAGAGTACCTTTGTACTCTAATGCTATGAGGGGCGTTTGAGGCTGGCTTGCAGCGACTGTGGTTTGACTGCGACATACGTCGTTGAGATCAATTCCGGCGCCGCATGCTCTGCTTCAAGCTGGCTGGAGCTTCGCCTGGGGCATCATTACCCTTGCACCAGCCTTCCCCCGCTGACACATATAGCCACTGCCTTAACGGGCGAACGGATACGAAAGGTATCCTGCATGGATAACTGGATTTTCTGCCTCGCGACCTACTACCCTCAAGTGCAACCACTGCCAACCTGGGATGGACTCCATGCGAGATTTACGTTTCAGTCGTACGTTTACGCTGTTGCAGCAAGAAGGCCATTTAGCTAGAGCGTCACTCCTCTCAGGAATCGATCTGCTTCTAAAGGCCAACCTAGACGAGAGAACAGTAGGCAATTTTTATTCGGCATTTTTCCAGCTAACTATTGGTATAGAGCGAATTTTAAAGCTTGTGATAATCACAAATCACATGCTTGAAAATAACTACAATCCTCCAACTGACGATGAGCTACGCAAGAAATACGGGCACAATATTAAACCTACTTATCTGCACGCACTATCCGTGAGAAACAAATGGGGGCACGGAAAAGTGGAGGCACCAACAACCGACAGCATTGAGGAGAAAATTCTCGATTTCCTGGAGAAATTTGCTAACAAGGCACGCTATTACAACCTCCGCGAGCTAAACAACACGACCGCAGATCGCGGCCCGCTCGGAGACTGGTATTCCATCTGCATAGAGGTCGCAGAAGCTAAGATAGGGTACTCGAAGCTCAACAAATCAGCCGAACAGGTCATGCATCAGCTTGATCGAGCAGGATTAGTAGGCTACTCATCAAAGTTCGATTTCGACGGCCACCCTATGACACTGTTCGACGACTGTTGGAGAATGCATGTAATACAGAAAACCGCACCGCACCTAGTCTGGGAAATCGTCCAGTTCATCAGGCCCCTGTATGACGCCTTAAGCTATATCGCTCACGAGGCGATGGAGTATGAGAACGAAAAGCAATTGAAGCTACCCGTCATACCCCACCTATATGAATTTTTTGTGTTTTCACTTGCGATGAAGTCGGACACCATACGTAGAAAATCATGGACTCGAATATTTTGTTAACAAGAGTGAGCACTAATTAAAAATAGGGGGCAGTAGCCCCCAAACTTATTGAAGCAAATCTAAATTCAGCAGCTGCTTGGAGAAGCGATCTATAAATTTTCGAGCATCTCGAATGCCATCAGATAGCTCAGCTGCGCTCACCTCATGGGCGCGGTGAATGATTCCATCTCGGCGACCGACCAAAGAACTGAGCTGATCGCGATGCGGCAAACGCTGGGGGGCTGTTATCACGCCAATACGCTGGAGCGCATCCTGCAACGCCCTCAGCGCCTCCCTGGGGCCAAGCGTTTCGGTACCATTCTCCTTAAATGCTGAGAGCGCCAAATCCTCTCGCCGCTCAAATAATCCGTAGAGGAACATTTCGACAGCGTGGACGGTAGCAATGGCGGCAAGCCTGCGATTGTTTGCGCCACCCTCCCACTGCAACTCTTCGGCCTTCCTGAAAAAGTCCCTAGCCATCAGCAAGAAACCGTCAACCTGGGCAAGCATCTGCGTCTTAGTGGTCAGGTAGGACAAAATCACGCTGACAGTGAAATCGGTCGTCCACGGTTCTGCTTCCCACTCTCCCAAATCTGACTGCTGTGAGAGCAGCCAAGACTCACCAGCTTCAAGCACGTGCGGAACGTCGCCTGACTGATCCGATCTTCGAATAGCCTCCAGCGCGAGGACAGTACTGACTAGATCAGGCTCTTCGTCGCCATCATTTCGAGGGAAGCTATGACTATGCGGCAAGATACGTGTGAGTAGCCAAGCGACAGCCTTGCCAATAGCTTCGTGATACCGGTCATCGCCCAATCGCTGCAAAGCAACAGTAGCGTATGCAGTGATGCGAACGCTTCCGGGCTGATCCGGCTCAGCCCCCCAACAGCCAGACAAGTCTTGTCGACGGATCAATCGGTCGGTAAGAACCGCAGTCTCCCTACGCAGGCGCGCCACGACTATACGGCTTTGGCTGCAACGCCAGAGCGCATGGCCAATGTCTTCGATTCGGCCTCCCTGATCCTCTTCCCCGCCAAGCTCTATTAGGCGGCGAGCGCAGCAGCTTAGCGCTTCATCAAGACGCTCCTTCTCAGTTGGACTGCCGTAAAGACTTAAGAACCACGCGAGGGAAAATTGCCAATCTTCAGGTAGGTTTTGCCCTGCGGCGTCGCGCTGTAGGACGGCCTCCAGAGCGCGCCGTCCTTCCGCTGTTCGAGGCTCAATGCCCAGAATCGGAAAAAGTTCAGGTGTAGGGTCACGAAACATCCGTGCGGGGAGCAAGGCCATTGCCTTCTCAAGCGAAGCGGGAAAATCTGCCAGCTCCTCAACGAGTGCGGGGGCCATACGTGAGCGTTCACGTTGCGTTTCAGTGTATTCAGCGGCAACGACAGTGACTGATCTGGCCAAGCGCTCAGGAGTTCCGGTCGCAATTAACTCTGCGGGAAGATCTCCATCTTTGACCGCCCAGTGAGTTCGATGCTGCTCAAATTGAGCCATGCCCAATTGATCGGACACGCTCAGAACTCCTGCCCTTTCTAGGTAGGCATGCTGTTCGTCGGGCTCAAAATCAAAGGCGAGTTCGCTTCCTCTCCGAACTATATTGCGTATCCGCCCATGCCGAACCACCCTTGCATGTGGGCCACCGACACCCACCTCATACATCAGCAAAGCGGGGATTTCTTCCAGCCGACGTAATGATTCAGGGTTAGCCGGGTTGATGTCCGCAGCCTCAAGCCCGCTGTATTCCTTGAAACGGCCCAGGCCCATCGAATACGGCTGGGTCTCCCACATCTCGCTATGACCGGCTACCAGTAGGTTGAACATCCCTATTACTCGGAGCGACTGCACACGGCGGCAAGAGTAGCACGGACGAAAAGCCGCGCTGCCGCGGCTTCAAGGGCTAGCCGAAGTAGCAGCCAGAAAGAATGCCGTATCTGTGGGTGCTACCGCCGATGGCAGGCGCAGTGTTTATCGGCAGATCGGTTTACTGACGTTCTGAACGATTATTTGAACAGATTTTTGAGGGCATGCGCGCCGGCTTTGAGCAGCGCCGCTACTGTGTTCACCTCCTGTATGTGTCGTCAGGAGAGGTGACCAGATGGTAGCGATCGGGCAACTCGTCACGGTTACGTTCCAGACGACGACGCTCTCTGGCCGTCAGGTCAACACGGGCCAACTGGGCATCAGTGGATACCAGCTTTTGCCGATACTCCGGCGATGAAAAAGCAAATCCAGGCGATATCCTAACGAAACACGGATCACTGCCCCCCAGCCCCTCGATCAGGCCGTGTCGAGAGCATGGGGGTATGCCTCGGAACACAGCAGGCATCTGCGTGAAGGCTAAGTACCGTCGTTCGAAGAGGCCGAGCTTTTGGTCGGACTTTCCGCCGCCGCAAGCAACTACATCATCAAGAAAGCTCAACCTATCCTGGATGACGAGGGAGATAGTCTGTTCCAGGCCGTGCTTTGGGCCCGCAACCGGTTGTCGATACCGCACAATCGGTCTCGCCACACCTGTATCGGTTCACGGGATGGGGCGTACCCCAACGGCGAAGCTGCCAGCTCCGACGACGTGGCTCGTCAGGCCCCAATAACCTTGAAGTTCAAAACCTTCGCTCATGATTCTCGGCTGCTGGGATACAATCCTCCGTTTGTGCTCAAAGCGTATGAATACCGAAGAATTATCTGGCGTACGTTGATCATTGGCGATCCGCTTCAATGCAGATTGTTGGCTGTGAGGTAGGTCAGTTTGACGGCCAGACGTCGAAAATCCCGCAGACTCTGACGCCCCCCATCAGACCGAAATGTAGCGATGACGTACCGGCTGTTTTCAGTCGTAATCACCCAGAACCGCCCCTCCTTTGCTACGTCCACCACATCGGATGTGCGAATGATGTGGCCATCTGCAAAACGACCTAGCGAGTCCTGTCTAACATGTCCGAATACTACGCCAACGGCAGCTCGCGCCTGGATGATTACGCCCGTGAGGTACGCCGTAACTGGCTTGGCGAAAGCTTGGTTTTTCGCCCTCACGATACGTTGAAGATCAAAGTCAGAATGGCGCTCGCCATGGCATTCGACCATTACAGTTTCAAACATGTACGCCCCTTGCCTGATTTTATTAGCCACCCTGGGTGGATCGTGTATCGACCTGACTTAGCCATCTCGGGAGCCTGTAAACCAATTTTTTGACGTGTAAAGCAAAGAGGTTTACACATCAAAAAAATGGTTTACACCTCAGTCCAAAACAGCCAAGGAACACACCAGCGACATCGACAGCTTGGTATGGTACCGACTGCCTGAAACTCATGAATGTCAGGGCGTGAAAGCCCGGTTGCTCTGCCACCGCCTGCGACAGCACCTACGCGTTGAAAAGACGCGAGTGGGTCGCGTCACACTAGTGAAGGAACCACCATGCAACAAAAAATGGACTCGACCAAGTACTACCGTATCGACCACCCATTGCTGCACGACCTGCTGTTGCATGATGGCAAGGTTTGTCCCGCACCCGCAAACGGCCACATTAATGGCCGAAATCACGGTAACCGCCAGGCAGTCGAAGGCAAGCTCTCCCTTCCACGCGGTCGAGGCTCTAAAGAGCTGCCGTCTACATGGTATGAGGGCATCGAAATTCGTGGCCTTACCGCGCACCTGCCAGACGGAACCAGCGTACCGATCTACGAGCGCGGCACAGAAAGACCCTCTGACGAGGCGCTCCGCCAGAAAAAGGTCGTGGAAATCGGTGAGCACTACGAAGCCAAGCGCGCTGAGATAATCAACTCACTGATTACCGCGATGGGGACGATGAAGGGCCCTAACGCCGAAAAAATCCTGGGAAATATTTTGCATAACCTCACTGCCGAATGGTCGCAAAACGACATCCGGCGGCAGTTTGCTGGATTCTTATATGCGCTTCTTGCAATGCAGCTGATCAACGAAAAGCAGCAAGGCGAGATGCTTCATGCCTTCGCTCAGCTGTGCGACGTCGGGATTGAGTTACGCGAGTACATTCGCTCTGAGCAGCGATGATTGGCTCCCTGCGCACTTCGTGGGCGTCATCGAATCAGGCTGCTGAATATATTCTCCGGCAGCCTTAACTTGAGCGACAGTCGTGGAGGGCTATCCTCATATCTTGAGGACAACCGCTACAGCACGAGAATCGACCGACGAGACACTACAGTGGATACCTTGTGGTCGCGCCCTCACGCTCGCCTCGCCCTTCCAGTAACCAATGGCGCTTTTTAGTAACGCCACAAATTGCCCGTTATCCATCATTACCCAAAAAATATGGGGGATTTGGTGTAGGCGTTCGCCAAAATGCCTTGCGTGGTTGGAATGTGGTGCCGTCGCGGTAGGGACGGAAATTACCTGCAGCCCCTGCCGCGATGGCTATCAAAACGCAAGAGTCGGATTGCTCTCGAGCTCAGGCCGAGGCTTCTACAACACCCTGCTCACCCAGCCCCAGTCGGTCTCCCATGGTCGGCTACGCGTCGCTCAACAGCTTTTCCAGCTGCGCATGCTCCCAGGTGCTGAGCAGCCCCACAGGGTCAGTTCTATACGACTGCAGCGAGTCGAAAATATGGGGCACGCCCCTCCGGGCTGTAGCAGCTGTCGCAGTAGTCGAGCGTGTAAGAAGGCGTTCGTTTTTGAGCGTTTCAAAGCCGGTCGAGACGGTGGGGTTGATGGCCGTTATCACAGCCCTAACGGTGGCGAGTAGATCCTCCAGGCCAAGCACTGGACTGCTACGCCTTTTTCTAAACTTGTGGCGCACTTGCGTTCATCGGAAGCGCCCAAGGTCGCTACCCTTCAGCCCGAATGGTACATTCTGGTGGTCTCGCATCCGCTTTCGAAATTAAAGAAGGAAGAGCTGATCACGGCGCATGGCGCCTCTTGCCCCGTGAGCGTTTACGGCAAAGAGGAGCTCAACGACTTGCTTGCCAGGCATCCTATGGTGGAGCAAAGGCACTTCAAGCTCTGGATCAGCAGCGCTACCGTGCTTGTCCGCCTGCTCAATAATGCCATCGCGGGCCGGAGCGATGCGATGATGAGCGAAATCGTTGAGAGATCGGTCGTATCTCAGCCCGCAACGCTCTACCCAGCGTTAAAGGCTATTTAGCCCCTGTGTCCTAGAGTCGGTGGCGTGGCCTGCAGGAGGCACAGGTATTGGCCAGCTAACGCCACCTGATCAACCTGAGCCATTGCACTCATCAGGTACACTACCCGCCTTCACTTTTCCCACATCAAATGAGCAAAGGTAATGGTACAGGACGTCCGGAGCGAGCAGCTCTGCGTGGTGCTGCAAGACATGCAGATCATCGAAATCGCTTGTAGATCTCTGTCGCCGCAATCGATCGCACTGAGGGTCAGCGAGTTCTTTTTCGACTTTATTGATGATCAACCAAGCCAGGATGTATCACTCGACTTATCAGCTTTACCTCAGAGGCATGCCGCAGCACTATTCGATGCCTTCATGAAGGTTTCGCAGGACAACGGAATTCGGTTCGGGGTCGCGTCTATGGATCGCCTGTCGGACTACGACGGAATGGGCATTCCAATAGACCTCCATCCATTCCGGCAATTTACGCGACACCTCCTGCTCGACATCGCTTTTGAGGATGTGCCCAAAGAGCTCCGCGATTTCAAATTCGGGGCTGATCTGGGTCTGTAGGAGTACTGAGGGGTGCAGCGACAATTTTCGGGGTGATTCGACTTTAGCCATTGGCACCACTTCGACTCACTGGAGCGCAAGGTAGCCACCTAGGTCGTTTAGGCAGTCAGCAGCCCGCGGGGGTAGTTAAGAGCTCTGCCACGACGGAATGGGGAGAGTGGTGATCGCCGCGCTCAGGTGCTCAGAGGAAACCGCCCTGACAGATCTCTTCCCGCAGATAACTCTGAGACTCACGCCCCTTGAGACCAGAGATTTCGGGGCCTCCCCAAATATGCAGCTGGAGCCAAGCCCTTTTTAGAGTGCGCAGCAGTTGGCAGTAGTACGCAGCTGAGTAGTTGCATTCTTTGGATTCTGAGCCTCCCAGGGGGACTGAATGTCATAAACCGCAAGGGAAGAGCAGGCATGAAAAAAGGGCCAAGATCGCTCAAGGCCCTTATTTCATTAATGATGGCGGGAAACCAGGGATTCGAACCCTGGGAACGCTCTCACGTTCGCCGGTTTTCAAGACCGGTGCATTCAACCACTCTGCCAATTTCCCGATGCAGGTACAGCTGGGGAAGGTGTAGTGCGCATCTGGGAACCGCCTAAGATAAGAACTCTAGGATAGTTGCCCATCGACGGTTTTCAAGACCGTTGCCTTAAACCACTCGGCCACGCTTCCAGCTCGTTTTGCGGCCGCCATAATACCTTAATGAAACACGCTGTCAAACTCTCTGTGTCGCGGGTTGCAGGAGCAATGGTAGACTCCTAGCATCTGAACGTCCGAAACCACAGGTTTACCAAGGAGTGTCGCCATGCGCGAACAGGATTACGCCGTCCACCACGGCCAGCAGGTCGAGCAGCAGGAGATCAGCAAGGTCCTGCGCAACACGTATAGCCTACTGGCGCTTACCCTCGCCTTCAGCGGTGTCATGGCTTTCGTTGCCCAGCAGATGCGCGTCGGCTACCCGAACGTGTTCGTGGTGCTGATCGGCTTCTACGGGCTGTTCTTCCTTACCAACAAACTGCGTGATTCGGCCTGGGGCCTGGTGTCCACCTTCGCGCTTACCGGTTTCATGGGCTTCATCCTTGGCCCGATCCTCAACCGTTACCTCGGCATGGCCGGTGGCGCCGAGGTGGTCAGCTCCGCCTTTGCCATGACCGCGCTGGTATTTGGTGGTCTGTCGGCCTACGTGTTGATCACCCGCAAGGACATGAGCTTCCTGAGCGGCTTCATCACTGCTGGCTTCTTCGTCCTACTGGGTGCTGTCGTTGCCAGCTTCTTCTTCCAGATCAGCGGCCTGCAACTGGCAATCAGCGCTGGCTTCGTGCTGTTCTCGTCGGTCTGCATCCTGTTCCAGACCAGCGCGATCATTCATGGTGGCGAGCGCAACTACATCATGGCGACCATCAGCCTGTATGTGTCGATCTACAACCTGTTTGTCAGCCTGCTGCAGTTGTTTGGCATCATGGGTCGTGATGACTGATTGATTGCCGTGCCGCAAGAAGCCCGCTTCGGCGGGCTTTTTTGTAGGCGTTGGAAATGGGTTGAGTTGCGGGATGTTCGCCGGAAGAGGTTCAGCGCCTGATAGATCGAGCGCCGCCCGCGCGGCGCATCGCGAGCAAGCTCGCTCCTACATTTGTTTCGGGCCAGTATCGCCTGTGCCTGCGCGCGCGACCGCCCTGTTTGTCCCGCACGATATCGAGGTGAGCGCCAAGGGGACGCGCGCGTCTGCCCCAGGAATAATTGGCCCGAAACAAATGTAGGAGCGAGCTTGCTCGCGATGCTGTGCCTGCGCGCGACCGCCCTGTCTGTTCCCCACGATTTCGAGGTGAGCGCCAAGGGGGCGTGCGCGTCTGCCCCAGAAATAATTGGCCCGAAACAAATGTAGGAGCGAGCTTGCTCGCGATGCGCCGCGCGGGCGGCGCTCGATCTACGCAACACCACAAAAACCAAGGCAGGCGCCTTGCCGCCCTGACACAAACGAGTGTAGAACACCTCAGAAAAGCTTGACCGCCAACAGCGGACCTACATCAGTTTCAAGCCAATTATGCCTGCAACCGCAATAACTGACCAAAAAGTCAGATAATCAGGCAAATGGTCGCCGATCATGCTGACATCCTGCTTTTCTCTACCGCTATCCATCATCACCCCGTAGAATGCGCTCCTTTTTTCTTCCGGGGCAGCTTTCAGCAATGAGCTCACACGAACACAGCCCAGGCGCAGCGGCGCCTGCCAACGAACTGGTGCTTGGTCTGGAGGACAAGCCACGGCTGTTGATCGGCCTGTTGGCAGCCCTGCAGCACCTGCTGGCGATCATCGTACCTATCGTCACCCCTGGCCTGCTGATCTGCCAGGCGTTGGGTGTATCTGCACGTGATACCAATTTGATCGTTTCGATGTCGCTGGTGATCTCGGGTATCGCCACCTTCGTCCAGTGCAAGCGCTTCGGCCCATTTGGCGCGGGGCTGCTGATCGTTCAGGGCACCAGCTTCAACTTCGTCGGCCCGCTGATTGCCGGTGGTGCGCTGATGGTCAAGCAAGGCACGCCGGTTGAGGGCGTAATGGCAGCCATTTTTGGCGTAGTAATCGCAGGCTCGTTCGTCGAGATGGGCGTGTCGCGCATCCTGCCCTTCGTCAAACGCCTGATCACCCCGCTGGTGACTGGCATCGTGGTGTTGATGATCGGCCTGACGCTGATCAAGGTCGGCCTGATCAGCATGGGCGGTGGCTTTGGGGCCATGGCCAATGGCACCTTTGCCAATGGCGAAAACCTGCTGATGTCGGGCGTGGTACTGGCGATCATCGTCGTTCTCAACCGTACCCCGGTGGTGTGGATGCGCAGTTGCGCCATCGTCATCGCCCTGGCGGTCGGCTATGCGCTGGCCGGTTTCCTGGGCCGCCTGGACTTTACCGGCATGCACGAGGCCGCGCTATTCCAGGTGCCGACACCGCTGCACTTTGGCCTAGGCTTCTCGTGGGCGCTGTTCATTCCGATGCTGGTGATTTACCTGGTCACTTCGCTGGAAGCCATCGGTGACGTTACCGCCACCAGCAAGGTGTCGCGCCAGCCGGTCGAAGGGCCGGTTTGGATGCAGCGGATCAAGGGGGGCGTGCTGGTCAACGGCGCCAACTCGCTGCTGGCCGGTCTGTTCAACACCTTCCCTAGCTCGATTTTTGCCCAGAACAACGGGGTGATTCAGCTGACCGGTATCGCTAGCCGTCATATCGGTATGTGGATTGCCGTAATGCTGGTGCTGCTGGGGTTGTTCCCGAGCGTTGCTGGGGTGATTCAGGCTGTGCCGGAGCCGGTGCTGGGTGGCGCGGCGATGGTCATGTTTGGCGCGGTTGCGGCGTCGGGGATCAATATTCTGGCCAGCACCCGGCTGGACCGTCGGGCGCTGCTGATTATTGCGGTGTCGTTGGCACTTGGCCTGGGTGTTGCGCAGGTGCCGGAGTTCCTGGCGCACATGCCGGCGGCAATTCGCAATGTGCTGGAGTCGGGTGTGGCTACCGGGGGGATTTGTGCGCTGGTGCTGAACTGGTTCTTGCCGGAGGGCAAGGAGCAGGCTTGAACCTTGAGCGTGAATGACTGGCCCGCGCCCGCTTGCACAAGCGGGCGCGGGCTTTTTTGCTTTATCATGGCACCATTCCTTTGCATGAGTTAGCCATGAAATTCGCTATCGCGGTGTTCTCCCCGGCCCACGCGCCCTCTTCGCGGCGCGCCCTGCGTTTCGCCGAGGCGGTGCTGGCCGGCGGGCATGAGATTGCCCGGCTGTTCTTCTATCAGGACGGGGTGCACAGTGCCTCGGCCAACGTGGTCGCCCCCCAGGACGAACTGGACGTGGCTGGCCAGTGGCGCACGTTCATACAGGCCCACCAGCTGGACGCCGTGGTGTGTATCGCCGCCGCCCTGCGCCGTGGCGTGCTCGACGAAGCCGAGGCCAACCGCTACCAGCGCCCGGCCGTGAACCTGCCCAAACCCTGGGAACTGTCGGGGCTAGGCCAACTGCACGAGGCCGCGCAAGTGGCCGATCGCCTTGTCTGCTTCGGAGGCGACTGATATGGCCAAGTCCTTGTTGATTATCAGCCGTCAGGCACCGTGGAATGGCCCATCTGCCCGCGAGGCGCTGGACATCGCCCTGGCCGGCGGCGCGTTCGACCTGCCGTTGGGCATGCTGTTCCTCGACGATGGTGTGTTCCAGCTCGCGCCGGACCAGCAACCCGCTGCCGTGCAACAGAAGAACCTGGCCGCCAACCTGCAGGCGCTGCCGATGTTCGGCGTCGAAGAACTGTTCGCCTGCAACCACAGCCTGGCCCGCCGGGGCCTGGCAGCCGAAACCCTGGCGCTGCCGGTGCAAGTGCTCGATGACGCAGCGTTGGCCGCGCTGATAGCTCGCTTTGACCAGGTGGTAACGCTCTGATGAAGACCCTGCATGTAATTGCCCATTCCCCGTTTGGCGACGAGCGCCTGGCCAGCTGCCTACGCCTGCTCGGAGCCGAAGATGCCCTGCTGCTGTGCGGTGATGCCGTGTATGCCCTGCGCAGCGGCAGCGAGCCGTATGGCACTCTGCAAGCCGCCGGCCTGGCCCAGCGCCTGTTCGCCCTGGACGAGGATGTACAGGCCCGCGCGGTCGGCAACGACCTGGCAAAGACCGTGGACTACGCCGGGTTCGTCGAACTGTCGCTGCAATACGACAAGGTCAACAGCTGGCTATGAATACGCTCACCGTTGGCGATCAGGCGATCGCCCTGGACAAGGATGGCTTCCTGGTCGACCTGCATGACTGGTCCCGGGACGCCGCCGAGGCTTTAGCCATGCGCGAAGGTATCCCGTTGACGGCAGACCACTGGGAAATCCTCGAACTGCTCCGCCAGTTCTACCAGGAATACCAGCTGTCTCCGGCCACGCGCCCGCTCATCAAGTACACGGCCCTCAAGCTGGGCCCTGAAAAGGGCAACAGCCCGCACCTGAACCGCCTGTTCAACGGCACCCCCGCCAAACTTGCCGCCAAGCTGGCGGGCCTGCCCAAGCCGACCAACTGCATATGACCGAACCTCGTCCCCTCACTCTGGAACCCCCTGCCGAACACCCGTTCGCCGAATTCGTGCGCATTCTCGGCAAAGGCAAGCGCGGCGCGCGCGGCCTGACACGCGAAGAGGCCCGCGCAGCCATGACCCTGCTGCTGGAAGGCAAGGTCGAAGACACCCAGCTCGGTGCGTTCCTCATGCTGCTGCGGCACAAGGAAGAAAGCGCCGAAGAGCTGGCCGGCTTCACCGAGGCCCTGCGCGCCCACCTGCAGGCGCCGCGCATCGCCGTTGACCTGGACTGGCCCACTTACGCCGGCAAGAAGCGTCACCTGCCCTGGTACCTGCTGGCGGCCAAGTGCCTGGCCAACAATGGCGTGCGCATCCTGATGCACGGCGGCGGCGCACACACTGCCGGGCGTATGTACACAGAGCAACTGCTCGGCCTGCTGCAGATTCCGCTGTGCCGCGACTGGGCCGCCGTCGGCAAGGCGCTGGACCAGCATCAACTGGCATTCTTTCCGCTGCACGACTGGGCGCCGCAGTTGCAACGCATGATCGACCTGCGCAACACCCTGGGCCTGCGCTCGCCCATACATTCGCTGGCGCGAGTGCTCAACCCGCTGGGCGCTCGCTGTGGATTGCAGAGTATCTTTCACCCTGGTTACCAGGCAGTACACCGCGAGGCCAGCCGCCTGCTGGGTGACCATGCCGTGGTGATCAAGGGGGATGGCGGCGAAATCGAGGTCAACCCCGATGTCATCAGCCATCTCTACGGCACCACGGCAGGTGAAGCGTGGGATGAAGAGTGGCCAGCGCTAAGCGAACGCCGCCATGTCAAGCCGCCCAGCTTGCAGGCCCAACACTTGCTGGCGTTCTGGCGTGGCGAAGTAGAAGACAGTTATGGCGAAAAGGCCCTGATCGCGACCATGGCCTTGGCCCTGCGTGGTTTGGGACAGCACCGTGAGCAGGCGTTCGTAACAGCGCAAGGCTACTGGGACACTCGAGATAGATCGATTTAGCCGATAATAGAACCCCGATCTTTGCGCTATTTCTTCGAACGATTTTCCCTAGACTGGGCTCCAACGACAAACAACTTGTTTCAGGAGCTCACCATGGGCCTATTGATCGATGGCCGCTGGCACGACCAGTGGTATGAAAACGGCAAAGACGGCACGTTCAAGCGAGAGAACGCCCAGCGCCGCAATCAGTTGCCCGCGCCCGAGGCAGGCCGCTACCACCTGTACGTGTCGCTGGCCTGCCCATGGGCCCACCGCACCCTGATCTTTCGCGCGCTGAAAGGCCTGGAGCCATTGATCGACGTGTCGGTGGTCAGCTGGCTGATGCAGGACCATGGCTGGACCTTCGATCAGCAGCAAGGCTCCAGCGGGGACCACCTAGACGCGCTGCACTACCTGCACCAGCGCTACACCCAGGATGACCCGCACTACACGGGGCGCGTGACGGTGCCTGTGCTGTGGGACAAGAAAGAGAAGCGCATCGTCAACAATGAGTCGGCGGAAATCATCCGCATATTCAACAGCGCATTCAACGAGCTGACTGGCAATACCCTGGACCTTTACCCCGAATCGCTGCGCCCGAGCATCGAAGCATTGAACGAGCGCATCTACCCGGCGGTGAACAATGGTGTGTACCGCGCAGGCTTTGCCACCACGCAAGACGCCTACGAGGCTGCCTTTGACGATGTGTTCAACGAGCTGGATTACCTGGAAGCCTTGCTAGGCCGCAATCGCTACCTGGCGGGTGAGTACCTGACCGAGGCTGATGTACGCCTGTTCACTACACTGGTGCGCTTCGACGCCGTGTACCACGGGCACTTCAAGTGCAACCTGCGCCGCCTGAGCGACTACCACAACCTGTCGAACTGGCTGCGTGAGCTGTACCAATGGCCTGGGGTGGCAGGTACAGTGAACATGGAGCATATCCAGAAGCACTATTACATGAGCCACAAGACCATCAACCCGAACGGGATTGTGCCTAAAGGGCCATTGCAGGACTTTGGCTTGCCGCATGATCGAGAGCGGTTGGTGGGCAAAGGGATTTGGCAGGCTTGAGAAAGCCGGGGCTGCTTTGCAGCCCCAACGATTTCAGCTGTTCTGCGAACCTTCGAACCAGGCCAGCTTGTCACGCAACTGCACCACTTCCCCCACAATCACCAGGGTCGGCGCATGCACCTCATGCTGGGCCACCAGGTCTGGCAAGTCCGCCAAGGTACCGGTGAATACTCGCTGATTACGCGTGGTCCCCTGCTGCACCAACGCCGCCGGGGTACTCGCGGCACGCCCGTGGCGAATCAGCTCGGCACAGATGGTCGGCAAGCCCACCAACCCCATGTAGAACACCAAGGTCTGCGCCGGCGCCACCAGGTCATTCCACGGCAGGTTGCTGGTGCCATCCTTGAGGTGCCCGGTGACAAAGCGCACCGACTGGGCATAGTCGCGGTGAGTCAGCGGAATGCCGCCATACGCGGAGCAGCCGCTGGCCGCCGTAATGCCCGGCACCACCTGGAACGGAATGCCATGCTCGGCCAGCTCTTCGATCTCTTCGCCGCCCCGGCCGAAGATGAACGGGTCGCCACCCTTCAGGCGCAGCACCCGCTTGCCCTGCCGGGCCAGGTCGACCAACAGGCGGTTGATCTGGGCCTGCGGCACTGAATGGTCAGCGCGGCGCTTGCCTACATAGATGCGCTCGGCATCACGACGACACATATCGATGATGGCGGGCGCAACCAGGCGGTCGTACAGCACTACGTCGGCCTGCTGCATCAGGCGCAAGGCACGGAAGGTCAGCAAGTCCGGATCACCCGGGCCTGCACCAACCAAATACACCTCACCGCCCTGCTGCACCGGTGCGCCGTCTACCATCGCCTGCAACAGACGTTCGGCTTCAGCACCCTGCCCGGCCAGCTGACGCTCGGCGATCGGCCCCTGGAATACGGTTTCCCAGAAGCCGCGACGCTGGTTGACATCCGGGTACAGGGATTTGACCTTGTGCCGAAAGCGTGCCGCCAGCCCGGCCAACTCACCATAGGCCGAAGGGATCCACGCCTCGAGCTTGGCTCGAATCAGGCGCGCCAGTACCGGGGCGTCACCGCCGCTGGAAACAGCAATAACCAGCGGAGAGCGGTCTACGATCGCCGGGAAGATCACCGTACACAGGGCCGGCGCATCCACCACATTGACCGGCAGGCTAAGCGCCTGCGCATCAGCCGACACCTGGGCATTCAGCCCTGGGTCGTCGGTGGCCGCGATCACCAGCCGGCAACCGACCAGGTCGGCTGCCTGATAGCCACGCACCAGCACCTCACCGCCACCTTCCCGGGCCAACGCGGCCAACTGGCCGTCGACGTCCGGCGCCACCACGCGCAGCACGCCGCCGGCATCGGCCAGCAGGCGCGCCTTGCGCAAGGCGATCTCACCGCCACCGACGACCAGCACGCGGCCGCCCTGCAGCTTGTGGAACAGCGGCAGGTAATCCATTTAGCGGATGACCTCGACGCCGCCCATGTACGGTTTCAGCACTTCCGGCACCAGGATCGAACCGTCGGCCTGCTGGTAGTTTTCCAGCACAGCAACCAAGGTACGGCCTACGGCCAGGCCGGAGCCGTTGAGCGTATGTACCAGCTCCGGCTTGCCGGTTTCCGGGTTGCGCCAGCGAGCCTGCATGCGGCGCGCCTGGAAGTCGCCGCAGTTGGAGCACGAGCTGATTTCGCGATACTTGTCCTGGCTTGGCACCCACACTTCCAGGTCGTAGGTTTTCACCGCACCAAAGCCCATGTCGCCAGTGCACAGGGCCAGCACGCGGTATGGCAGCTCAAGCAACTGCAGTACGCGCTCGGCGTTGGCGGTCAGGCCTTCCAGGGCTTCCATCGACTTGGCCGGCTCTACTACCTGTACCATCTCGACTTTGTCGAACTGGTGCTGGCGGATCATGCCGCGGGTGTCACGGCCGGAAGCGCCGGCTTCGCTGCGGAAGCAGGGGGTGTGGGCAACCAGTTTCAGCGGCAGCTGCTTGGCGTCGAGGATTTCACCCGCCACCAGGTTGGTCAGCGACACTTCGGCGGTCGGGATCAGGTAGAAGTCAGCCTCACCTTCGCGGGTGATCTTGAACAGGTCTTCCTCGAACTTCGGCAACTGGCCAGTGCCCTGCAGCGCCGGGGCCTGCACCATGTACGGGGTGTAGTGTTCCTCGTAGCCATGTTCGCCGGTGTGCAGGTTGATCATGAACTGCGCCAGGGCGCGGTGCAGACGGGCAACCGGACCACGCAGTACAGCAAAACGGGCGCCGGACAGCTTGGCAGCCGCTTCGAAGTCCAGGCCACCGCTGATTTCACCAAGGGCCACATGGTCCTTGATTTCGAAGTCGAACGCCTTCGGCGTGCCCCAACGCCGCACTTCGACGTTGTCGTCCTCGCTGGCACCGACCGGTACGCTGGCGTCCGGCAGGTTGGGAATGGTCAACAGGATGCCATCCAGCTCGGCCTGAATGGCGTCCAGCTCGGCCTTGCCGGCAGTCAGTTCGTTGGCCATGCGCTCGACATCAGCCATCAGCGGGGCGATGTCTTCGCCCTTGGCCTTGGCCTGGCCGATGGACTTGGAACGGGCGTTACGCTCAGCTTGCAGTTGTTCGGTGCGGGTCTGCACCGCCTTGCGGCGCTCTTCCAGTGATTCGATGCGCGCGACATCCAGGCTGAAGCCACGGGAGGCCAGGCGGTCCGCCACTTCCTGAAGTTGGCCGCGTAACAGTTTGGAATCGAGCATATCGTTCTCTCGTTATATGTAGGTGTTGGTTCAGAATCGGGTCAGGGACAGGCCAGCCCAGGTTGCGAGCAGCCCGCCCACCACGCTGATACTGGTATAGCCCAAGGCAAGGGGCACTTGCCCGCTTTCCATCAGGCGCACGGTATCGAGCGAGAAGGAGGAAAAGGTCGTCAGGCCACCGAGAAAGCCGACAATGAGGCCGGCGCGCAATTCGACCGGCGCCAACGGCTTGTGCAAGAACAAACCATAGAGCAAGCCGATCAGCAGGCAGCCAACCAGGTTGACCGCCAGCGTACCGACATAGAAGTGCCGTGGCCAGTGTGCCGCTACCCAGTTGGTGGTAGCAAAGCGCAACAAGGTGCCGGCGATACCTCCCGCGCTGACCGCGGCGATGAGTGCAATCACGGTTTTCTCCGCTGACGAGGGCTGTTGCGGTCAAGGTCGGCCAGGTGGCGCAGCTTCTCGCCAATTTTCAGTTCCAGGCCTCGGGGCACCGGCTGATAGTACTGGCGTGGCTCCAGTTCGTCGGGGAAGTAATCCTCACCAGCAGCGTAGGCGTCGGGCTCATCGTGGGCATAGCGGTACTCGTCGCCATAGCCCAACTGCTTCATCAGCTTGGTCGGGGCATTGCGCAGGTGCAACGGCACCTCCAGCGAACCGTGCTCGGCCGCTTCGCGCAGGGCAGTCTTGAAGCCCACGTAAACCGCGTTGCTCTTGGGCGCACAGGCCAGGTAGGTGATGGCCTGGGCCACCGCCAACTCGCCCTCTGGACTGCCAAGGCGTTCCTGCACATCCCAGGCTGCCAGGCACAGGCTAAGCGCACGCGGGTCGGCATTGCCGATGTCCTCGCTGGCCATGCGCACCACGCGGCGGGCGATGTACAGCGGATCACAGCCGCCGTCGAGCATGCGGGCAAACCAGTACAGGGCGCCATCGGGGTTGGAGCCGCGCACCGACTTGTGCAGCGCGGATATCTGGTCGTAGAACGCCTCGCCACCCTTGTCGAAACGGCGGCGACTGTCACCCAGCAGGCTCTGCAGCATCTCGACGTCGATCTCGCTGCCGTCTTCAGCCAGGTCCGAGGCGTTCTCAAGGAAGTTGAGCATGCGCCGGCCATCGCCGTCGGCGGCGGCCATCAGCATCTTGAAGGCGTCGTCGCCCACCCGCAGGTTACGCTTGCCCAGGCCACGCTCTTCCGTCAGCGCACGGTTGACCAGCTTGCGCAGGGCCGCTTCGTCAAGGCTCTTGAGCACATACACCCGCGCCCGCGACAGCAGCGCATTGTTCAGCTCGAACGAGGGGTTTTCGGTGGTGGCACCGATGAACAGCAGGGTGCCGTCCTCGACATAGGGCAAAAAGGCGTCCTGCTGCGACTTGTTGAAGCGGTGCACCTCGTCAACGAACAGGATGGTGCGACGGCCATACTGGCCAGCCTGCTGTTTGGCCACCTCCACCGCCTGGCGGATCTCTTTCACCCCGGCCAGCACCGCCGACACCGTTTCGAAGTGCGCATCACAGAACTGCGCCAGCAACCGCGCCAGCGTAGTCTTGCCGACCCCGGGCGGCCCCCAGAAGATCATCGAGTGCAGCGCACCTTGTTCCAGGGCCTCGCGCAGCGGTTTGCCGCGCGCCAGCAGGTGCTCCTGGCCGACGTACTCATCCAGGCTGGACGGGCGCAGGCGGGCGGCCAGAGGCTGGGCGACGGGTTCGCTTCGAAACAGGTCCATGGCGAGCTCTGGTTACTCCTTGATCACGTCCGCGCCCTTGGGGATGTCGAACTTGAACTTGCTGTCCGGTACCGCCTGGTTGGCCTTGACGCCATTGAACAGGATGTTGGTGCGCTGGCCGACGCTGTCGATCAGTTGCATGTCATTGATCAGGCCTTTGCGGAACGACACGCGCAGCGAGTCGAACAGGGTGTCCTTTGTCTTTGGCTTGAGGGTGAAGTCCATCACTTCGCCCTGCTCCTTGGACGCGATATCAAAGCTCTGGCTGATCTTCGACACGTCACCGGACAACAGCAGGGCTGGGGTCTGGTTCAGGCGCACGTCGAGCTTCTTGATGGTGGCCTGTTCCAGGTCCGGGTCCCACAGGGTGACATTCTTGCCGTCCGACACCACCACTTGCTCCTGTGGCGCATCGGTATGCCAGTAGAACAGGCCTGGGCGCTTGACCGTCATCTTGCCCGAGGTTTCCTGCAGGCTGACGCCATCGGCGCCCAGAGTCAGCTGGGAGAAGTTGGCCTCGATGGTCTGCGACTTTTCCAGCAACTGGGTCAGGCGTTGTACGTCTTGCTCACCGGCATAAGCAGTAACCGAGCCCAGGGTCAGGGCAGAAACCAACAGCATGCGAATCGCGCGCATGGGAATCCTCATTGAGCGTTGAAAAGGCCGGGCGCCACCGTTGGCGCCCGGCAGGGTGTTCATCAGTCGCGCGGGCCGCCCGGGGCTATCACTTCCCGCGAGCCGTTGCTGTTCATCGGGGTGACAACGCCGGCCATCTCCATCGACTCAATCATGCGCGCGGCACGGTTGTAGCCGATCTTCAGCTTGCGTTGCACGGCAGAAATGGAGGCACGACGGCTCTCGAGCACGAATTGCACCGCTTCATCATACAGCGCGTCGGTTTCGGCATCGTCACCGTCGCCACCACCGCCGCCGCCATCAAAGCCGCTACCGGCTTCTTCGACGCCGTTGAGAATGTCGTCGTTGTAGTCCGGGGCACCACGCAGCTTCCACGCCTCGACCGTGCGGTGCACTTCGTCGTCGGACACGAACGCGCCGTGTACCCGGATCGGCAGGCTGGTGCCCGGCGGCATGTACAGCATGTCGCCATGGCCCAGCAGCTGTTCGGCACCGCCCTGATCGATGATGGTACGCGAGTCGATCTTGCTCGACACCTGGAACGCCATACGGGTCGGGATGTTGGCCTTGATCAGGCCGGTGATCACGTCCACCGACGGGCGCTGGGTGGCGAGGATCAGGTGGATACCCGCCGCTCGCGCCTTCTGCGCGATACGGGCGATCAGCTCTTCGACCTTCTTGCCGACGATCATCATCATGTCGGCGAATTCGTCCACCACCACCACGATGGTCGGCAGGGTTTTCAATGCAGGCGGCTCATCATCCATGCTCTCACGGCGATACAGCGGGTCGTGGATGATTTCGCCTGCTTCCTGGGCGTCCTTGATCTTGCGGTTGAAACCGGCCAGGTTACGCACGCCCATGGCCGCCATCAGTTTGTAGCGCCGCTCCATCTCCGCCACGCTCCAGCGCAGGGCGTTGGCGGCGTCCTTCATGTCGGTGACCACCGGGCACAACAGGTGCGGGATGCCTTCGTAGATCGACAGTTCAAGCATTTTCGGGTCGATCATGATCAGCCGCGCGTCTTCCGGGCTGGACTTGAACAGGATCGACAAAATCATCGCGTTCACACCCACCGACTTACCGGAGCCGGTCGTACCGGCTACCAACAGGTGGGGCATCTTGGCCAGGTCGGTGATCACCGGCTTGCCGCCAATGTCGTGGCCCAGCGCCAGCGTGACGGGCGATTTCTGCTCGTCGTACTGCGACGTGGCCAGCACTTCGGAGAAGCGCACCATCTGGCGGTTTTCGTTGGGTATCTCGATACCCACCGTGGTCTTGCCAGGGATGACCTCGACCACTCGCACACTGGTCACGGCCAGCGAGCGCGCCAGGTCCTTGGCCAGGTTGGCGATGCGGCTGACCTTCACGCCGGCGGCCGGCTGAATTTCGTAACGGGTAATCACCGGGCCGGGGTGGATCGAATCCACCGTCACTTCAACACCGAACTCCTTGAGCTTGATTTCCAGCAACTGGCCGACGCCGGCCAGGGATTCTGGCGAATACTCGATCTTCTTCTGCTCGGCCGGGTCGAGAATGGAAATCGAAGGCAAGGTGCCCTCCACGGCGCTGTCGACGAACAGCGGCGCCTGCTTTTCCTTCATCGCCCGCTTGCTCGGCTCCGGCGCCCTGGCGGCTGACGGCGGCACAATGGTGGGCGCTGGGTGCTGCTGGCGGGGCGCCACGGTTTCACGCGGCGCCAATGCCTCAGGCGCCGCTTCACGCGGAGGTACTATCGGTTCGCGTGCAAGGGTCGGCTCAATCGGCTGGGCGGGTTTTTCTTCACGCTTGAGGATGCGCTCGCGCAGCGACGGCTTGGCCGGCTCGCGCGTCTCGGCAGCCATTGGCGCAGCCTTGAACACCGGCTCGTCCTCGCGCAGCTGTGCCTCAAGGCGCTTGCGCTCGTTGCGCGCATCCCACCAGCGGGTGGCCGCGCCCTGCACCAGTTCGAGCAGGTCGAGGGTGATCTTGCCTGTCAGGTCCATCACCTTGAACCACGACAGGTCGGTGAAGACGGTCAGGCCGAACAGGAACAGGGCAATGAACATCAGCGTGCTGCCCTGCACGTTCAGCAGGTTGCGCGCCAGATCACCCAGGCTTTCGCCCAACGCACCACCGGCGGAGAACGGCAGGCCGGCTGACGGGTGGAAGTGGATATGCGCCAGCGCCGCCCCCGACAGCACCAGGAACACCAGGCCAATCAGCCGCCAGGAGAACAGCCAGCCGCTCCAGTCCCACGGCTGGTGGCGTTCGCGGAAAATCTGCCAGGTCTTGACCGCCAGCAGCAGCGGGAAAATATAGGCGAAGTAACCCAGCACCATGAACAGGATGTCGGCAAAGTAGGCACCGGCACGCCCGGCAGCATTCTGCACCTGGTCGACGTTGCTGGTGTGGCTGAAGCCCGGGTCCGAGGTGTCGTAGGTCAGCAGCGCCATCCACAGGTACAGGCACAGGGCGCCGACAGCGATCAACGCACCTTCCTTGAGGCGATAATGCAGCTGCTGCCGCCACAGTGGCACAGGCAATGGAGCTGGAGTTGCGGTGGATTTCTTCAAAACGCGTCTATTCCTGCGCGTGGTGCGCGTCCAATAGTGATCGGCCGCTGCGCGACCAACGAACCACTACTTTTAACATTACTGCCCGCCAGCCGCCATGGCGGCACGCCGTATGGGGGTTTGGCCGGAGGCGAATTCGTATAGCTGCAATTTGAGCACGCATTTTCTTTTGTGACAAAGGCTTATGCTGTGTTTTTGCACAGGTGTGACAGCAAATGTAGCGGATGGTGCCTGCGGTTTGATGAATGTGTAGGAAATTGCCTAAATTGCCGTGCCCCTCTGTAGGGGTAGCCTTGTGCAGGGTACCGCGCCGGCGTTGAGGCCCCCAAAGAGATTGACCCCGCTTTTGACCCAAGCCATGCTGCCCTCTCCCCTCCCCCACCGCACGATAGACCATGCTCACCTGGCTGACCCGCGATTCGCTGACCTTCCCACCCCTGGAAAAGGCGCTGCACGACCCCAACGGCCTACTGGCCGCCGGCGGTGACCTGAGCCCCGAGCGCCTGGTGCAGGCGTATCGCCACGGCTGCTTCCCGTGGTACCAAGACGGCCAACCGATCCTGTGGTGGTCACCTGACCCGCGCACGGTGTTGTTGCCTGACCAGTTGCATGTGTCGCGCTCGCTGGCCAAGCTGATGCGCCAAGGCCGCTACCAGGTCAGCTTCGACACCGACTTCCCGGGCGTGATCGCCGCCTGCGCCGCACCACGCGATTACGCTGACGGCACCTGGATCACCGACACCATGCGCAACGCCTACTGCGAGCTGCACCGCCGCGGCATCGCTCATTCGGTTGAAGTTCGCCAGGACGGCGAACTGGTCGGAGGCCTTTATGGCCTGGCCATGGGCCAGCTGTTCTTTGGCGAATCGATGTTCAGCCGCGCCGACAACGCCTCCAAGGTCGGTTTCGTGACCTTGGTCAACCACCTGCGAGACGCCGGCTTCGTGCTTATCGACTGCCAGATGCCCACCAACCACCTGCACAGCCTGGGCGCCCACGCCATCAGCCGTGCCGAGTTCGCCAACTACCTGGCACGCCACCTTGACCAGCCCAACAGCGCTTCATGGGTTGCCTAGGCGAGTTCCCGTAGCTGGCTTACACTTAAAACAAAGTCTCACCGAAGGGGTTGATCATGACAGAGTTGGCGCGGTTGAAGTTCTATGCCACTCAGCCCCACTCCTGCAGCTATCTGCCGGAAGAGCAGGCGACCACACTGTTCCTCGACCCCAGCCAGCCGATGGACGTACATGTGTACGCCGATTTGTCGGAAATGGGCTTTCGTCGCAGTGGCGACCACCTGTACCGCCCGCACTGCCAGAACTGCAACGCCTGCGTGCCGGCGCGCATCCCGGCGGCGCGCTTCATCCCCAACCGCCAGCAGCGGCGCATTCTCAAGCGTAACGCCGACCTGACCGTAACCGCGGCACGCCCGGCGTTCAGGGAAGAGTCTTTCGAGCTGTACCGGCGCTATATCGAAACGCGCCACGCCGATGGCGACATGTACCCGCCCAGCCGCGATCAGTTTTCCACCTTCCTGGTGCGCGACCTGCCGTTCTGCTGGTTTTACGAGTTTCGCCTGGAAGGCCGGTTGATGGCGGTGGCAGTGTGCGACCTGCTGCCCAATGGCCTGTCGGCGGTATACACCTTCTACGAGCCGGACGAGGAGCGCCGCAGCCTTGGCCGTTTCGCCATTCTCTGGCAGATCACCGAAGCGCTGCGCCAGAACCTGGACGCGGTTTACCTGGGCTACTGGATCAAGAACTGCAAGAAGATGAACTACAAGACGCAGTACCGGCCTATCGAGCTGCTGATAAACCAGCGCTGGGTCACCCTCAACTGAAAGCATTGGCTTGACACGCAGTTTTCCGGCATAATCCACGCCACTTTTTTGCCCGGTGCGGATATGCGTCGGGCTAACACTGGATCCGAGGGCTCAACTGCATGTCGAAAGAAGACAGCTTCGAAATGGAAGGTACTGTCGTCGACACCCTGCCCAACACCATGTTCCGCGTGGAGTTGGAAAACGGGCACGTCGTAACCGCGCACATCTCCGGAAAGATGCGCAAGAACTACATCCGTATTCTCACTGGCGACAAGGTCCGCGTCGAGCTGACGCCGTACGACCTGAGCAAGGGCCGCATCACCTACCGTGCGCGCTAAGCTCAAGCCATGAAAAAGCCCGGCCAGGTGCCGGGCTTTTTTGTGCCTTATGAAATTGCAAGGGGCCGCCAAGCAGCCCCTGCACATCACGCGACCTCAGCCGTAGTCTCGAAGTCGAACACAAGTTCGCCATCGCGCAGGTCGACGTGCACCACGCCACCGTGCTCGGCCAGCTCGCCAAACAGGATCTCCTCGGCCAAAGGCCGCTTGATCTTGTCCTGGATCAGCCGCGCCATTGGCCGCGCACCCATCTGCACGTCATAGCCCGACACCGCCAGCCAACCGCGCGCTTCATCGCTGACTTCCAGCAGCACACGCTTGTCTTCCAACTGCGCCTGCAGTTCGATAAGGAACTTGTCGACGATGCTTTTGATCGTCTCCGTGCTCAGGCGGCCAAACTGGATGATGGTGTCCAGACGGTTGCGGAACTCTGGCGTGAAGCTTTTGCGGATCACTTCCATGGCATCGGACGCATGGTCCTGATGGGTGAAGCCGATCGACGCCCGCGCCGCGGTTTCTGCACCGGCGTTGGTGGTCATGATCAGGATCACGTTACGGAAGTCGGCCTTGCGCCCGTTGTTGTCGGTCAGGGTCCCGTGGTCCATCACCTGCAGCAGCAGATTGAAGACTTCCGGGTGGGCCTTCTCGATTTCGTCGAGCAACAATACGCAGTGCGGCTGTTTGGTGATCGCCTCCGTCAACAAGCCACCCTGGTCAAAACCGACATAACCCGGCGGCGCACCAATCAAACGCGACACGGTGTGACGCTCCATGTACTCAGACATGTCGAAACGCACCAACTCCACACCCAGCGCCTTGGCCAGCTGCCGTGCCGCTTCGGTCTTGCCGACGCCGGTAGGGCCGGCGAACAGGAACGAACCCACCGGCTTGTCTGGCGACTTGAGGCCGGCACGGGACAGCTTGATCGCGGTGGCCAGCGAGTCGATTGCCTGGTCCTGGCCAAACACGGTCAGTTTCAGGTCGCGCTCAAGGTTACGCAGCAATTCCTTGTCGGAACTGGTGACATGCTTCGGCGGAATACGCGCAATCTTGGCGACGATGTCCTCCACTTGCGGCACATCGATGCGCTTGACGCGATTGGCCTCCGGCTGCAGGCGCTGGTAAGCGCCAGCCTCGTCGATCACATCGATGGCCTTGTCAGGCATGTGCCGGTCATTGATGTAGCGCGAGGCCAGTTCGGCGGCGGCGCGCAGGGCTTCGTCGCTGTACTCGATGTTGTGGTGGCTTTCGAAACGCCCTTTCAGGCCGCGCAGAATGCCCACGGTGTCTTCGACCGATGGCTCGCTGACATCCACCTTCTGGAAGCGACGCGCCAGGGCGCGATCCTTCTCGAAGATGCCGCGAAACTCCTGGAACGTGGTCGAACCGATGCAGCGGATTTCACCCGACGACAGCAGCGGCTTGAGCAGATTGGAGGCATCCATCACCCCGCCCGACGCCGCACCGGCACCGATGATGGTGTGAATTTCGTCAATGAACAGGATGGCCTGCGGACGCTTGCGCAGCTCACCGAGCAGCGCCTTGAAGCGCTTCTCGAAGTCACCACGGTATTTGGTACCGGCCAGCAAGGCGCCCAGATCGAGGGAGTACACCACGCTCTGCGCCAGCAGGTCGGGCACCTGACCATCGACGATGCGCTTGGCCAGGCCTTCGGCGATGGCCGTCTTGCCCACGCCTGCCTCACCCACCAGCAGCGGGTTGTTCTTGCGCCGGCGGGCCAGGATTTGCGCCACACGCTCCACTTCCTGCTCGCGACCGACCAGCGGGTCGATGCGGCCGGCACGGGCCAGCTCGTTCAGGTTGCTGGCGTAGGCGTCCAGCGGGTTGCTCGAAGAGGAGGTTTCACCGCCCTCTTCGTCCTGCATGTCCTGGTCGCTTTCAGATTGCGCACCATGCCCTGGCACCTTGGAGATGCCATGGGCGATGTAGTTGACCACGTCGATACGGGCCACGCTCTGCTGCTTGAGCAGGAACACGGCCTGGCTTTCCTGTTCGCTGAAGATCGCCACCAGCACGTTGGCGCCGGTCACTTCGCGCTTGCCAGAGCTTTGCACGTGGAACACGGCACGCTGCAGCACGCGCTGGAAGCCCAGGGTCGGCTGGGTTTCACGGTCTTCGTCGTTCACAGGGATCAACGGCGTGGTGGAATCGATGAACTCTTGCAGGTCGTGCTTGAGCTTGTCGAGATTGGCGCCACAGGCGCGCAGAACGGTCGCGGCAGCCTCATTGTCAAGGAGTGCCAGCAGCAGATGTTCGACGGTCATGAACTCATGACGCTTCGAACGGGCCTCCTTGAAGGCAAGATTGAGGGTGACTTCGAGCTCGCGGTTTAACATAGCTTCACCTCATACCCAAGTGGTCGGCGATTAACCGTCCTTCTCGATTTCACAGAGTAGCGGATGCTGGCTTTCCCTGGCGTATTGGTTGACCTGCATAGCCTTTGTTTCGGCGATGTCACGGGTAAACAATCCGCACACTGCCCGCCCTTCGGTATGGACGGTCAGCATGATCTTGGTCGCCAGCTCGCGGTTCAGACTGAAGAACGTCTCGAGCACTTCGACGACGAAATCCATTGGCGTGTAGTCATCGTTGAACAAAACCACCTTGTACATCGGTGGCGCCTGCAGGATCGGCTTGGCTTCCTGGACTGCAAGACCTGAGCCGTCGTCCTCATTCGATTGCGGGCGATCCTGATTGAATGTTAGTCGAATCTCACTAGGTGCATGCATGGAAAGAATTTCATCATGAGCGTCAGGTTAAGGTTGCGGGTTGACTGCACAGGCCACCGCCAGCGCAGGCGCCGCGTGACCTTGACTATCGGCAAAACGGTGTTACAACCAATAAGAACCCACCGTGGGCGATAAAGATCCGCGCAGTCAACCAGATTTTTCGCAAGGTTCGTATGCGGATGAAGTGGATGATACTCCAGTGATGGAGTCCTTTGCAGAGGGACATAGGGATGGCAAGCGGTAAAGTCAAGTGGTTCAACAATGCCAAGGGCTATGGATTCATCAATGAGGAAGGTAAATCCGATGACCTGTTCGCCCATTATTCCGCCATCCGAATGGACGGATACAAAACCCTGAAGGCAGGCCAGGCCGTGGTATTTGACATCGTCCAGGGCCCCAAAGGCTTGCACGCCATCGAAATCAAGGATGCCGCGGCCGCCGCGGCAGAGGCTGCCAGATCCATCGGCGAGCCGCAAAGCGAAACCGTAAAAGCCTGACTGCCTGCACTGTGCCGGTATACGAAACAACCGGCCGCTTCTTTACAGGAGGCGGCCGGTTTTCTGTTGCTTTACATGTGCTTGATCATTTCGTCGCCAAAGCCTGAGCTGCTTACCAGCTTGGCGCCGTCCATCAGCCGCTCGAAATCGTAGGTCACGGTCTTGGCCGCAATGGCGCCATTGGTGCCCTTGATGATCAGGTCCGCAGCCTCGGTCCACCCCATGTGGCGCAGCATCATCTCTGCCGAGAGGATCACCGAGCCCGGGTTGACCTTGTCCTGCCCGGCATACTTGGGCGCAGTGCCGTGAGTGGCCTCGAACATGGCCACGGTGTCGGACAGGTTGGCGCCCGGCGCAATGCCGATACCGCCCACTTCCGCCGCCAGGGCATCGGACAGGTAGTCACCGTTGAGGTTGAGGGTGGCGATCACGTCGTACTCGGCCGGGCGTAGCAGGATCTGCTGCAGCATGGCGTCGGCAATGGCGTCCTTGACGATGACCTCGCGGCCGGTCTTGGGGTTCTTGAACTTCATCCACGGGCCGCCATCGAGCAGTTCAGCGCCGAACTCGTCACGCGCCACCTCGTACCCCCAGTCCTTGAAGGCCCCCTCGGTGAACTTCATGATGTTGCCCTTGTGCACCAGGGTCAGCGATTCGCGGTCGTTATCCACCACGTATTGCAGGGCCTTGCGCACCAGTCGTTTGGTACCCTCCTTCGACACCGGTTTGACACCAATGCCGCAGTCCTGGTCGAAGCGGATCTTGGTGACACCCATTTCCTCTTTAAGAAACTTGATCACCTTGTCCGCCTCGGGCGATCCGGCTTTCCACTCGATGCCGGCATAGATGTCTTCGGAGTTCTCGCGGAAAATCACCATGTCGACGTCGCCAGGCTTTTTCACCGGGCTCGGTACACCCTGGAACCACAGCACCGGCCGCAGGCACACATACAGGTCCAGTTGCTGGCGCAGGGCCACGTTGAGCGAGCGGATGCCACCACCGACCGGGGTGGTCAGCGGCCCCTTGATCGATACCACATAATCCCGCACGGCATCGAGAGTTTCCTGTGGCAGCCAGGTATCCTGGTCATACACCTGGGTGGCTTTCTCGCCAGCGTACACCTCCATCCAGGCAATCTTGCGCTTGCCGCCGTAGGCCTTCTCCACGGCGGCATCGACCACCTTGATCATCACCGGCGAGACATCGACGCCGATCCCGTCGCCCTCGATGTAAGGAATGATCGGATGATCAGGCACATTAAGCGAATGATCTGCATTGACGGTGATCTTGGCGCCGTCGGTCGGAACCTTGATTTTCTGGTATCCCATGCTTGCACTACTCCGCTGTCGGGTGTGGTTTGGACATCGTGCGATCCACTGAGCCTAAACCACATCTGCCGACCTGCAAGGCATGCGACAACCCGCCACATTGCCGCTTAGTCTTTGGTCTTATAAATGGGCCGATATCACTTGGCCTTGCTGATTAGCCCAAATGGTTTGGTATACTCCGCCGCGACCGAAGGGTCATCGGGGCGAATCCCAGGAAAATGCGGACCGCCCTAGGCCATGAATGGCCACTAAGCCTGGGTTGTTACCGCACCCCAGCACTTGACGCTCGACTGATGCATCCACCATCACCGCTCGCAGCCTCTCGACTTTCCGCTCATGGCGCTGCCAGGGCGATGCGCCTACCCTGCGCACCACGAGACTCGAGCACGCTCAGCACACAGAGAGTTAACCCGCATGCCCACCCGTTCCAAGATCATCTATACCTTCACCGACGAAGCCCCCGCCCTCGCCACTTACTCGCTGCTGCCGATCATCGAAGCGTTCACCGCTTCGGCTGACATCGCTGTCGAAACTCGCGACATTTCCCTGGCTGGCCGTATCCTTGCCGCCTTCCCGGAGCAACTGGGCGCAGAGAAGCAAGTAGGCGATCACCTGGCGGAACTGGGCCAGCTGGCTACCACCCCTGAAGCCAACATCATCAAGCTGCCGAACATCAGCGCCTCGGTACCGCAGCTCAAAGCCGCGATCAAGGAACTGCAAGGCAAGGGCTTCAACATCCCTGACTACGCCGACGAGCCGGCCACCGCGGAAGAAAAAGAATCCCGTGCCCGCTACGACCGCATCAAGGGCTCCGCCGTGAACCCAGTGCTGCGCGAAGGCAACTCCGACCGCCGCGCGCCGCTGTCGGTCAAGAACTACGCCCGCAAGCACCCGCACAAGATGGGCGCCTGGGCCGCTGACTCCAAGTCGCACGTTGCCCACATGACCCAGGGCGACTTCTACGGCAGCGAAAAAGCCGCACTGATCGAAGCTGACGACAGCCTGCGCATCGAGCTGGTCGGCAAAGACGGCAGCACCACCGTGCTGAAAGAAAAGACCGCCGTCAAAGCCGCCGAAGTCATCGACTGCGCCACCATGAGCCGCAAGGCCCTGAAAGCCTTCATCGCCGAGCAGATCGCCGATGCCAAGGCCGCCGGCGTGCTGCTGTCCGTGCACCTGAAAGCCACCATGATGAAGGTCTCCGACCCGATCATGTTCGGCGTCATCGTCGAAGAATTCTACAACGACGTGCTGACCAAGCACGCCGCTGCCCTGGCCGAAGTAGGCTTCAACGCCAACAACGGTATCGGCGACCTGTACGCCCGTATCAAGGACCTGCCAGCCGACAAGCAGGCCGAGATCGAAGCCGACATCCAGGCCCTGTACGCCGAGCGCCCGGCCCTGGCCATGGTCAACTCCGACAAAGGCATCACCAACCTGCACGTGCCGAGCGACGTGATCGTCGACGCCTCGATGCCGGCCATGATCCGTGACTCGGGCAAGATGTGGAACACCGCAGGCGAACTGCAAGACGCCAAGGCCGTGATCCCGGACCGCTGCTATGCCGGCATCTACCAGGCCACCATCGAAGACTGCAAGGCCAACGGCGCCTTCGACCCGACCACCATGGGTAGCGTGCCGAACGTTGGCCTGATGGCGCAAAAGGCCGAAGAGTACGGCTCCCACGACAAGACCTTCCAGATCAACACCGATGGCGTCGTGCGCGTGGTCGATGGCAAGGGCAACGTGGTACTGGAGCAAAGCGTTGAAGCCGGTGACATCTTCCGCATGTGCCAGACCAAGGACGCACCGATCCAGGACTGGGTCAAGCTGGCCGTCAACCGTGCTCGCCTGAGCAACACCCCGGCGGTGTTCTGGCTGGACCCGGCCCGCGCCCACGACGGCGTCATGATCGAGAAGGTGCAGAAGTACCTGAAAGATCACGACACCACCGGCCTGGACATCCGCATCCTGGCACCGGTCGATGCCATCAAGTTCTCCCTGGCCCGCATCCGCGAAGGCAAGGACACCATCTCGGTGACCGGCAACGTGCTGCGCGACTACCTGACCGACCTGTTCCCGATCATGGAACTGGGCACCAGCGCCAAGATGCTGTCGATCGTGCCGCTGATGAGCGGCGGCGGCCTGTTCGAAACCGGCGCCGGCGGTTCGGCTCCGAAGCACGTACAGCAGCTGGTTGAAGAAAACTTCCTGCGTTGGGACTCGCTGGGTGAATTCCTGGCCCTGGCCGCTTCCCTGGAGCACCTGGGCAACACCTACGACAACCCGCGCGCCAAGGTTCTGGCCAACACCCTGGACCAGGCTACCGGCAAGTTCCTCGACACCAACAAGTCGCCGTCGCGCAAAGTCGGTGGCATCGACAACCGCGGCAGCCACTTCTACCTGACCCTGTACTGGGCCGAGGCCTTGGCTGCTCAGTCGGACGACGCTGCCCTGCAGGCACGCTTCGCACCGCTGGCCAAAACCCTGGCAGAGAACGAAGCGACCATCGTCGCCGAGCTCAACGCCGTTCAGGGCAAGCCAGCCGACATCGGCGGCTACTACGCCCCGGATGCCGAGCTGACCGCCAAGGTGATGCGCCCAAGCCAGACCCTGAACAGCGCCATTGCTGCCCTGTAAGGTTCGCTTGAAGTAACAGCACAAACCCCGGCCACGCACCGGGGTTTGTGCTTTCTGGATCGGGGCCGCTGCGCAGCCCTTCGCGGGCTTGCCCGTTCCCACAGGAAAGGTGCTGCCAGCAAGACCTGCACAGCACCTGTGGGAGCGGGCGAGCCCGCGAAGGACCGCAAGGCGGTCCCGGCAACCTGAAAGGACATGGCAAATGACCTGGCAACCCCACATCACCGTAGCGACCATCGTCGAGCACGAAGGCAAGTTCCTCTTCGTCGAGGAGTTCAAAGCCAACCAGCACGTCTTCAACCAGCCTGCCGGCCACCTCGAGCCCAACGAGACCCTGCCCCAGGCCGCCCTGCGCGAAACCCTGGAAGAAACTGCCTGGGAAGTCGAGCTGACCGGTGTGGTCGGCATCTACCTGTACACCGCCCCCAGCAACGGCGTGACCTACCAGCGCGTCTGCTTCGCCGCCCGCCCCGTGCGCCATCATGCCGACCTGGCACTGGACAGCGACATCGTCCGCGCCGTGTGGCTGACCCGCGACGAACTGCTGGCCGACCCAACCCGCTGGCGCAGCGAGCTGGTGCCACGCTGCCTGGATGACTACCTCAACGGCCCGCTGCACAGCCTCGACCTGCTACGCGACTGACGCGGCGCCACGGGTTTGATAGAATCGGCGTTTTTCCCCCTTGATACACACCGGTACCCATGACCAGCCCAGCACTTAAAGACCCCGCCAAGACCCGCGTCATCGTCGGCATGTCCGGCGGCGTGGACTCTTCCGTCTCAGCCCTTCTGCTCATCGAGCAGGGCTACCAGGTGGAAGGGCTGTTCATGAAGAACTGGGAAGAGGACGACGGCACCGAATACTGCACCGCCCGTGAAGACCTGGCAGACGCCCAGGCCGTGTGCGACCGTATCGGCATCAAGCTGCACACCGCCAACTTTGCTGCCGAATACTGGGACAACGTGTTCGAGCACTTCCTTGAGGAATACAAGGCTGGCCGCACCCCCAACCCCGACATCCTCTGCAACCGCGAAATCAAGTTCAAGGCGTTCCTCGACTACGCCCTGTCGCTGGGTGCCGACCTGATCGCCACTGGCCACTACGTGCGCCGCCGCGATACCGGTGCGCTCACCGAACTGCTCAAGGGCCTGGACCCGAACAAGGACCAGAGCTACTTCCTGCACGCCGTCGGCGGCCAGGAAATTGCCCGCACCCTGTTCCCGGTCGGCGAACTGGAAAAGCCCGAAGTGCGTGCCATTGCCGAAAAACACGGCCTGGCCACCGCCAAGAAGAAAGATTCCACCGGCATCTGCTTCATTGGCGAACGCCGCTTCAGCGACTTCCTCAAGCAGTACCTGCCGGCCCAGCCGGGCGATATTGAAACCACCGAAGGTGAAGTGATCGGTCGCCACCATGGCCTCATGTACCACACCATCGGCCAGCGTCAGGGCCTGGGCATTGGCGGCCTGAAGGATGCCAGTGACGAGCCGTGGTACGTGCTGCACAAGGACCTGGCTCGCAACGTGCTGGTGGTCGGCCAGGGCAACGAGCACCCATGGCTGTTCTCCCGCGCCCTGCTGGCCTCGGAAATTTTCTGGGTCAACCCGGTCGACCTCGGCAACCCACGTCAGCTGACTGCCAAGGTGCGCTACCGCCAGAGCGACCAGCGATGCACCCTGGAGCGCACCGCCAGCGGCTACCGCGCCGTGTTCGACGAGCCTCAGCGCGCCGTTACGCCTGGCCAGTCCGTGGTGTTCTACGATGGCGAAGTGTGCCTGGGCGGCGGCGTGATCGAGGCTGCCGAGCCGTGGAGCCCGCGCGCATGAGCAACCTGCAGGAGCAGCTGATTGCGTTGGGTGGCGTGTTCCAGGCCGCCGTGCTGGTCGACCGCATCGCCCGCACCGGCCAGGCCAGTGAAGCCAATATCGGCTGCATGCTGGGCAGCCTGCTGGTGCGCGACCCCAAGGACACCCTGGAGGTGTTCGGCGGTGACGACCTGAACCTGCGCGACGGCTACCGAGCGCTGATCGGCGCCCTTGAGCGCGACCCCAACAGCCTGCAACGTGAGCCGCTGCGCTACGCCCTGTCGATGCTGGGCCTGGAGCGCCAGCTGAACAAGCGTGGCGACCTGCTGGACACCATCGGCAACCGCCTGCCGCAAATCCAGTCGCAGGCCGATCATTTCGGCCTGGTTCACGAAAACGTCATCGCTTCCAGTGGAGCCTTGTACCAGGACACCCTGAGCACCTTGCGCCAACGTATCCAGGTGCACGGCGACATGCGCTTCCTGCAGCAGCCCAACAACGCCTCGAAGATCCGCGCCCTGCTACTGGCCGGCATCCGCGCCGCGCGCCTGTGGCGGCAGCTGGGCGGGCACCGCTGGCAGCTGGTGTTCAGTCGGCGCAAGTTGCTGAACGAACTGTACGACATGATGCGCAGCCCCAGCTGACGGGCTGAACTGCCCGTTGCGGGAGCGGGCTTGCCCGCGAAGCAGGCGACGCGGTGTATGGCACCGGCTACGCCGGTGTTCGCGGGCATGTCCGCTCCCACAGGGTCTGCCACCCGATCCAAATTTGGGCCGACCTTTGGTCAGCCACCCGACCTGGGCGCATTTTTCATGTATGATATGCGCCCTTCCAAAAGCCTGACTGTCCGAGAACACCCCATGCAGCTTTCTTCGCTCACTGCGGTTTCCCCTGTAGACGGCCGTTATGCCGGCAAAACCCAGGCCTTGCGCCCCATTTTCAGCGAATTCGGCCTTATCCGTTTCCGCGCTCTGGTCGAAGTGCGCTGGCTGCAGCGCCTGGCCGCCCACCCGCAAATCGGCGAAGTGCCGGCGTTCTCCGCCGAAGCCAACGCCCTGCTGGACAGCCTGGCCAACGATTTCAAGCTGGAGCACGCCGAGCGCGTCAAGGAAATCGAGCGCACCACCAACCACGACGTCAAGGCCATTGAATACCTCCTCAAGGAGCAGGCCGCCAAGCTGCCTGAGCTGGCCAAGGTCAGCGAGTTCATCCACTTCGCCTGCACCAGCGAGGACATCAACAACCTGTCCCACGCCCTGATGCTGCGCGCCGGCCGCGACGAAGTGCTGCTGCCGCTGATGCGCCAGGTCGCCGACGCCATCCGCGCCCTGGCCCACGCCCACGCCGAAGTGCCAATGCTGTCGCGCACCCACGGCCAGCCGGCTTCGCCGACCACCCTGGGTAAAGAACTGGCCAACGTCGTGTATCGCCTGGAGCGCCAGATCGCCCAGGTTGCCGCCGTACCGCTGCTGGGCAAGATCAACGGCGCCGTGGGCAACTACAACGCCCACCTGTCGGCCTACTCGCAGATCGACTGGGAAGAAAACGCCCGCGCCTTCATCGAAGACGAACTGGGCCTGCAGTTCAACCCGTACACCACCCAGATCGAGCCGCACGACTACATCGCCGAGCTGTTCGACGCCATCGCCCGCTTCAACACCATCCTGATCGACTTCGACCGTGATGTGTGGGGCTACATTTCGCTGGGTTACTTCAAGCAGAAGACCGTCGCCGGCGAAATCGGCTCGTCGACCATGCCGCACAAGGTCAACCCGATCGACTTCGAAAACTCCGAAGGCAACCTGGGTATCGCCAACGCGCTGTTCCAGCACCTGGCCAGCAAGCTGCCGATCTCGCGCTGGCAGCGTGACCTGACCGACTCCACCGTGCTGCGCAACCTGGGCGTGGGCTTTGCCCACAGCGTGATCGCCTTCGAGGCCAGCCTGAAAGGCATCGGCAAGCTGGAAGTCAACGAGGCTCGCATCGCCGCCGACCTGGACGCCTGCTGGGAAGTGCTGGCCGAGCCGATCCAGACCGTGATGCGCCGCTTCAACATCGAAAACCCTTACGAGAAGCTCAAAGAGCTGACCCGTGGCAAGGGCATCACCCCAGAAGCGCTGCTGACCTTCATCGACGGCCTGGACATGCCAGCCGAAGCCAAGGCCGAGCTCAAGCAGCTGACCCCCGCTACCTACATCGGTAACGCGGCAGCCCAGGCCAAACGCATCTAAGCTGAGCGTCGCGTACAACGCCCGGCCTGGCCGGGCGTTTTTATTCCCGTACGAAAATTACGTTTTTTCAATAGGTTGAACATGAATCCTGATACTCCACTGCAGCTGCTCGGCGGCATCTCGGCCCGCGAATTCATGCGCGACTACTGGCAGAAGAAGCCGCTGCTGGTGCGCCAGGCCTTCCCGGACTTCATCAGCCCGATCGACCCCGATGAACTCGCTGGCCTGGCCCTGGAAGACGAAGTCGAGTCGCGTATCGTGCTGGAACACGGCGCGCACCCGTGGGAGCTGCGCCGCGGCCCGTTCAGCGAAGACACCTTCGCCGAACTGCCGGAAAAAGACTGGACACTGCTGGTACAGGCCGTTGACCAGTTCGTTCCGGAAGTGGCCGAACTGCTGGAAAACTTCCGCTTCCTGCCCAGCTGGCGTATCGATGACGTGATGATCAGCTTCGCCACCCCGGGTGGCAGCGTCGGCCCGCACTTCGACAACTACGATGTGTTCCTGTTGCAAGGCCACGGCCAGCGCAACTGGAAGATCGGCCAGATGTGCAGCAGTGACAGCCCGCTGCTGGAGCACGCCGACCTGCGTATCCTGGCCGAGTTCGAGCAGAGTGAAGAGTGGACCCTGGAGCCCGGCGACATGCTCTACCTGCCACCGCGCCTGGCCCACTACGGCGTAGCCGTGGATGACTGCCTGACCTACTCGGTCGGCTTCCGCGCACCGAGCGCTGCCGAAGTGCTGACCCACTTCACCGACTTCCTCGGCCAGTTCCTGCCCGACGAAGAGCGCTACAGCGACGCCGACGCCCAGCCGGTCAGCGACCCGCACCAGATCCAGCACGATGCCCTCGACCGCCTCAAGGCGCTGCTCGACAAGCACATGGGCGACAAGGACCTGCTGCTGACCTGGTTCGGCCAGTTCATGACCGAGCCGCGCTACCCCGAGCAGATCGTTGGCGAAGAGCTGAGCGAGGAAGAACTGATCGACGCTCTTGAGCAGGGCGCCATCCTGATCCGCAACCCCAGCGCACGCCTGGCCTGGTCCGAATTCGAAGATGACCTGCTGCTGTTCGCCAGCGGCCGTAGTTGCCCACTGCCCGGCAAACTGCGCGAGCTGCTGAAGCTGGTATGCGCGGCCGACGCCTTGCACATCGACAACCTGGCCGAGTGGCTGCAGGACGAAGATGGCCTTATGCTGGTACAGCAGCTGGTCAAACAAGGGAGCCTGGGATTCGCCAATGAATAAGATCAGCGTTCGCCTCGCCGATTGGCACAAAGACAACGCCGACATCCGCCGTATCCGTGAAGCCGTGTTCGTCGCCGAGCAGCACATTCCGCCAGAGCTGGAGTTCGATTCGGAAGACCAGGATGCCCTGCACTTCCTGGCCCTGGAAGGCGACTATCCAATCGGTACTGCGCGCCTGCTGGCCGACGGTACCATCGGGCGCATCTCGGTGCTCAAGGACTGGCGTGGCCTGAAGGTTGGCGATGCGTTGGTCAATGCGGTCATCGTCGAAGCGCAGAACCGCGACCTGAAACAACAGATGCTCAGCGCCCAGGTACACGCCACGCCGTTCTATGAGCGGCTGGGCTTTCGCGTAGTCAGCGAGGAATTCCTCGAAGCTGGCATCCCGCATGTGGACATGGTGCGCGACTCGCGCGTCTGATCCGTAACCTGCACTGGCCGCTTCGCGGACAAGCCCGCTCCTGCATGGGAATACGATTCATGTGGGAGCGGGCTTGCCCGCGAAGAGGCCGGCACAGGTAAAGACACTTCTCCTGACAAAAACTGTACATCCATCCAGATAAAACTTGCCTCCGCGCCCCCGCTTGCGCATCCTATGGCCTACCACCCCGATAAAGCGTCCCGGCCATGCGCCTGTTCCTCTGTGAAAAACCCTCCCAGGCAAAAGACATCGCCAAAGTGCTCGGCGCCAACCGCAAAGGCGACGGCTGCTGGCAAGGCACCGACATCTGCGTAACCTGGTGCATTGGCCACCTGCTGGAAACCGCCCCGCCGGACAGCTACGACGAACGTTACAAGCGCTGGAACCTGGCTGACCTGCCGATCATTCCAGACAAATGGAAGATGCTGGTAAAGCCCAAGACCGCCAGCCAGTTCAAGGCGGTCAAGCGCCTGCTCGGTGAAGCGCGGGAGCTGGTGATTGCCACCGACGCCGACCGCGAAGGCGAAATGATTGCCCGCGAGCTGGTCGAGCATTGCCGCTACCGAGGCCCGGTGCAGCGCCTGTGGCTGTCGGCGCTGGACGACGCCTCCATCCGCAAGGCCCTGGCACGCCTGCTGCCAGGCCACGAGACGTTCAACCTGTACCACTCGGCGCTGGGCCGCTCCCGCGCCGACTGGCTGATCGGCATGAACATGAGCCGGCTGTTCACCCTGCTGGGCCGCCAATCCGGCTACCAGGGTGTGCTGCCGGTAGGCCGCGTGCAAACGCCCACCTTGCGCCTGGTGGTCGACCGCGACCGCAGCATCGCCGACTTCGTGCCGGTGCCGTTCTGGGCCATCGATGTACAACTGGAACACGCCGGCCAACGCTTCAATGCTCAATGGCGCGCCCCCGAAGACGCCTGCGATGACCAAGGCCGCTGCCTGAAGCAAGGCCTGGCACAGCAGGCCGCCACCGATATAAGCCATGCCGGCACTGCCCGAGCGGTAAAGGTAGCGACCGAGCGTGTGCGCGAAGTTGCACCACTGCCCTTCGACCTTGGCACCCTGCAGGAGCTGTGCTCGAAAAAGTTCGGCCTCGGCGCCCAGGAAACCCTCGACATTGCCCAGGCACTGTACGAAACCCACAAGCTGATCACCTACCCGCGCAGCGATTGCGGCTATTTGCCACAAAGCCAACACGCCGAGGCACCTGCCATCCTCGCCGCCCTGCAACGGGCCGATGCCAGCCTGGCGCCGCTGCAGCCCTACCTGGAGCCGCAACGCCGCTCGCGGGCGTGGAACGACGCCAAAGTCAGCGCTCACCATGGCATCATCCCCACCGCCGCTGCCAGCGACCCCTCGCGCCTGCCGGCCAAGCACAAGGCCGTGTATACCCTGATCCGCGCCCGCTATCTGGCGCAGTTCCTGCCCAACCATGAGTACGACCGCACCCAGGCCGACTTCGACTGCGCCGGTCATGCGCTGCGTGCAGTGGGCAAACAGATTGTCGAGCCGGGCTGGCGCCGCGCCTTGCCCGAGGCGCTGACCCCGGCCAAAGGCCGCGAGGCACCACCGGCCCAGGTGCTGCCAGCGCTGCGCGAAGGCCAGGACTGCAACGTACACGGCCTGCAACTGAAAGACCTGTGGACCCAGCCGCCCAAGCCGTTTACCGAGGGCGACCTGATCAAAGCGATGAAAAACGTGGCCAAGCTGGTGGATGACCCTCGGCTGAAGCAGAAGCTCAAGGAAACCACCGGCATCGGCACCGAAGCCACCCGCGCCAGCATTATCCAGGGTCTGCTCGACCGCGGTTATCTGGTAAAGAACGGCAAGGCGCTGTCGGCCACACCTGCGGCCTGCGGCCTGATCGACGCCGTTCCCCGGGCCATTGCCGACCCCGGTACCACGGCAATCTGGGAGCAGGCGCTGGACATGGTGCAAAGCGGCGAGATGCCCCTGGAAGAGTTCGTTGCCCGGCAGTCGGCGTGGATGGGCAAGCTGGTCGAGCGTTGCAGCGGCATGCGCATGACCATCAGCGGGCCAGCGGCCGGGGCGGCCCCGCCCTGGAAGAAGAAACGTCGCGGTGGAGGTGGGAAAAGCAAAGCGGCCGGAAACAAGGCAACTCCGAGCAAGCCACGGCAGCCGCGGAAAAAGGCAACGTCCTGAAATTTCCGCCTTCTCACGTCCGGTCTCTCTGCGCGTGCCCCCTGTAGGAGCGGGTTCACCCGCGAAGAGGCCAGCCCAGGCAACACATTAACAACAGGCAAACCACAAACCCCGACCAACACATTGGCAGCGTGAAATTTAACTGCTAACTTTTCATGAAAATAAACACAATAATTTTCACGGAAAATCCGGCATGTTCAAACAATCCGCCCAGCACGTCGCCAGTTACTACGCCCAGACCTACCCCGCCAACATCCCATTACGCCCTACCCTGCAAGGCCCCGAGGACACCGACGTGCTGATCATCGGCGCCGGTTTCAGCGGCCTGCACACTGCCCTGCGCCTGACCCTGGCCGGCAAACGCGTAACGCTGCTGGAAGCCAGCCGGGTTGCCTGGGCGGCCTCTGGTCGCAACGGTGGCCAGGCGCTGTTGGGCTGGTCGTGCGACATGCCGCCGCTGGAGCAGGCCCTTGGCCTGGAACGCACCCAACGGCTATGGGCCAGCATGTGCTGGGCCGCCGAAGAGATGCGCGAACTGCCCCAACGCCACGGCTTCGACATCGACTACCGGCAGGGCAGCCTGTGGACTGCGGTATTGCCGCGCCGGGTGAAAATGCTCGAAGAGGCCCTGTATGATGCCGAGCATAAATGGGGTTACGACGCCCTGCGCCTGATCGGCCGTGACGAGTTGCCGCAATGGATCGACAGCCCGCGCTACCAGGCCGCGCTGTACGACGCCAAAGGTGCCCACCTCAACCCGCTGAAACTGGCGCAAGGCCTGGCCAGCACCATCGAGGCTGCTGGCGGGCGAATCTACGAACAGAGCCAGGTGCTCAGCTACCAGCAGGCTCGCGACGGCTATGTCGCCCGCACCGACGGTGGCGAAGTTCGCTGCCAGGTGTTGGTGCTGGCCTGCAACGCCTACATCGACCGCCTTGACCGGGGCCTGTCGCGCCGCCTGTTGCCCGTCGGTTCCTACCAGGTAGCCACTGCGCCTCTGGATGCCGACTTTGCCCATTCGCTATTACCTCGCAACAGTTGCGTGATCGACAACCAGTTCGTACCCGACTACTTCCGCCTCACTCCGGACCACCGCCTGCTGTTCGGCGGTGGCTGCACCTACCTGGGCGGCATTCCCCAGGACGTCGCCAGTGCCACCCGCCCGTACCTGGAGCGGGTGTTCCCGCAACTGGCCGGGGTGGCCATCGACTATGCCTGGGGCGGCCACATCGATTGCAGCATCAAGCGCACCCCGGACGTCGGTCGCGAGGGCCAGCGCTACTGGCTGCAGGGCTTCTCCGGTCATGGCGTACTGCCGACCCTGGCGGCGGCGCGTGCGGTCAGCGATGCCATTCTCGGCGATGAAGACCTGTTGGCGCTGTACCAAGGCATCGACAACGGCCGCTTCCCCGGCGGCGACCTGCTGGCTGCGCCTTTGGAAGCTGCGGCAAAAGCCTGGTACCGCATGCGCGACCGTGTCTGAAGGGCATCAGGATTGCCTGTGCGGGCCTCTTCGCGGGTGAAAGGGACCTCACAGTGTAGGAGCGGGTTCACCCGCGAAGAGGCCCGCACAGGCAATACAACTTCCTGATACCCGCCAAAATTCCTCCTATTCTCAATAGCTCCCTTCGCTTCCTGCACCCAGGAGACACGACCATGAGCTATGTAACCACGAAGGACGGTGTACAGATCTTCTACAAGGACTGGGGCCCGCGCGATGCGCCGGTGATCCACTTCCACCACGGCTGGCCGCTCAGTGCCGATGACTGGGACGCGCAGATGCTGTTCTTCCTCGCCCAGGGTTACCGCGTGGTCGCCCACGACCGGCGGGGCCATGGCCGCTCCAGCCAGGTATGGGACGGCCACGACATGGACCACTATGCCGACGACGTAGCCGCAGTGGTCGCCCACCTGGGCACCCAGGGCGCCGTGCATGTCGGCCACTCGACCGGCGGCGGCGAAGTGGTGCGCTACATGGCTCGGCACCCTGAAGACAAGGTGGCCAAAGCCGTGCTGATCGCGGCCGTACCCCCTTTGATGGTGCAAACCCCCGGCAACCCCGGTGGCCTGCCCAAGTCGGTATTCGACGGTTTCCAGGCCCAGGTTGCCAGCAACCGGGCGCAGTTCTACCGGGACGTGCCAGCAGGGCCGTTCTACGGCTACAACCGCCCTGGGGCCGAAGCCAGCGAAGGCATCATTGGCAACTGGTGGCGCCAAGGCATGATCGGCAGTGCAAAGGCCCATTACGATGGCATCGTGGCGTTTTCCCAGACCGATTTCACCGAGGACCTCAAGGGCATCAAGCAGCCCGTGCTGGTGATGCACGGCGACGACGACCAGATCGTGCCGTATGAGAATTCCGGGGTGCTGTCGGCCAAGCTGCTGCCCAATGGCACGCTGAAAACCTACAAAGGCTACCCGCATGGCATGCCGACCACCCATGCCGATGTGATCAATGCGGATTTGCTGGCGTTTATCCGTAGTTGATGTTTTCGCCAGTATCGGCCCATTCGCGGGTGAACCCGCTCCTACGGGATTATGCGGGTTTACCCGCGAAAGGGCCGGTACTGGCAACACACCTTCCCCAGGATTACCATGCTTCCCTTCTAGTGCGGCACTTTGCCGCCTCCTTGCCTCCCTGCCTGCCAAAACTCCATGCCCTTCGAACTTACCGTAGAACCCCTCACCCTGCTGATCCTGGCCCTGGTCGCCTTCGTCGCCGGATTCATCGATGCCATCGCCGGTGGCGGGGGCCTGCTCACCACTCCGGCCCTGCTCACTGCCGGCATGCCGCCGCACCTGGTGCTGGGCACCAACAAGCTCAGTTCCACCTTCGGCTCGGCCACCGCAAGTTTCACTTACTACAAACGCAAACTGTTCCATCCGGCGCAGTGGCGCCCGGCATTGTTCGCCACCCTGACCGGGGCGCTGCTCGGCGCCGTCATCGCCCACTACATGCCAGCCGAATGGCTGAACAAGATGCTGCCGGTGATCGTCTTCGCCTGTGGCATCTACCTGTTGTTCGGCGGCACGCCCAAGGCACCGCTGGATGCCGATGCACCGATCAGGAAAAAGTGGCAAGTGCCGCAAGGCTTCACCCTGGGCTTCTACGACGGCGTGGCCGGACCGGGTACCGGGGCGTTCTGGACCGTCAGTACCCTGCTGCTGTACCCCATCGACCTGGTACGCGCCAGCGGCGTGGCGCGCAGCATGAACTTCGTCAGCAACATCGCGGCGCTGACGGTGTTCGTCATTTCCGGGCAGGTGGACTACATCGTTGGCCTGTGCATGGGCCTGTCGGTGATGGTCGGCGCCTTTTTCGGCGCGCGCACGGCGATCAGCGGTGGCAGCAAGTTCATCCGCCCGGTGTTCATCACCGTGGTGCTGGCGTTGACCGTGCGCTTAGCGTGGCAACACTGGTTCGGGCAGGCCTGAGCGGCTTTGGCAATGGAATGACCATTGCCTGCGCCCTGCGCCTAGTCGGAGCACATTGTTCACTGCAGCTAGGACGGGAAAGCAGGGATATCACAGCCCAGCCGCCGCGCAACATACAGATCGATCAGGTAACGGGCAATGGACCGCCCGGCCGGCAGCGGCGGCAGGTCGTGAACGCTGAACCACTTGGCGTCCTCGATCTCGTCCGGCTGCATCACAATCTCGCCCCCGGCGTACTCGGCATGGAAACCCAGCATCATCGAATGCGGGAACGGCCAGCACTGGCTGCCGATGTACTGGATGTTCTGCACCTCCACCGCCACTTCTTCACGCACTTCGCGCACCAGACAGTCTTCGGCCGACTCACCCGGCTCGGCAAAGCCTGCCAAGGTGCTGTACACCCCGGTGACGAAGCGTGGCGAACGCGCCAGCAGGATTTCATCGCCGCGGGTCACCAGCACGATCATGCTGGGTGAAATACGCGGATAGCTGCGCAGGTCGCAGGGCTGGCAGTACATCGCCCGCTCCCAGCGAATTTGCGTCATCGCCTGGCCGCAACTGCCGCAGAAGCGGTGCTCGCGGGCCCAGGTGCCGATTTGTGCGGCATAGCCCAGCACCTTGTAGGTGTCGGAGTCGCCTTCGAGCATGAACGCACGCAGGCCGCGCCAGCTGCAGCCGGGCACATCGGTGGCGCTGCGCAGTTCCAGCAAAAATACCGGCTGGCCGTCAAAGTGGCCGATGCCGTGTTCGCACAGCACGTCGAGGTCCTGGCGCTTGAGCCAGTCGCGGGGGAACAGCGCGCCGTTGGCGTCCACCAGAAACCCTTCAGGGCTGCGGGCCACGGCCAGCCCCCCGGTCATCTGTGGGTCGAGTACTGCGGTAGTCCAGCGTGCTGACATGTCGGGGGTTCCTTTACTGCGCGTCCCCCGGCCCGATCAGTCGGCGAACGTCGGTTTCTGTTTGCTCATGTGCGCCGCCACAGCCACGCGCAGGTCTTCGGACTGCAGCATTGCGGCGTTCCAGGTGGCAATGTAGTCCAGGCCATCGTCGATGCGATGGTCACGCATATAGCTGAGCATTTCCTTGGTGCCGGCCACAGCGATCGGCGATTTTGCGGCAATCTCGCGGGCGATGGCAAAGACGCCGTCCATCAGTGCGGCCTGATCATCATAGACTCGGTTGACCAGGCCGATACGCAACGCCTCGTCAGCCTCGACATTGCGCCCGGTAAACGCCAGCTCACGCATGATGCCGTCGCCGATGATGCGTGGCAAACGTTGCAATGTGCCAACATCGGCAGCCATGCCCATGTCGATTTCCTTGATCGAGAATTGTGCATCAACACTGCAGTAGCGCATGTCGCAGGCGGCGATCAGGTCAATGGCCCCGCCAATGCAATAGCCCTGAACCGCCGCCAGCACTGGCTTGCGGCACCTGTCCACGGCGGTGAACGAGGCCTGCAGCCGCTGGATGGTCTTGCGCAGGAAGCGTGCATTGCGGCCCACGTCCTTGCCCATCTGCCCGGCCAGCGAAGCCAGCATCATCAGGTCGATACCGGCGGAGAAATGCTTGCCGGCACCGCTGATCACCACAGCACGCACGGCATCGGTGTCATCGATCCACTGGAAGATGTCGAGGATCTCTTCCCAGAAAGCCGCGTTCATCGCGTTGACCTTCTCCGGGCGGTTGATCTGAACGTGGGCGATGCTATCGGTCAGTTCGACCTTGAATGCACTGTACTCGGTCACGGGCGGCACTCCTGTGGGTAAAAGGTTCATGCCACCGATGGTAACCCAGCCCAATGGCCGTACTTGTGCCAAAAACGGGACTGTACACCTTGCCTAAGACGCGCAGATCCGGCACCGTGCGCCATCGCTGAATTATAAGGATACATATTTATGTCACGCCCCCTGACCGGCGCTCTCGCCCACGGTTTTCTGGGCAAGTCGCCGTTTTGGTACAAGGTGGTCATCTGCCTGTTTCTGGTGCTCAACCCGCTGTTGTTGGTAACCATTGGCCCGGTTGCGACCGGCTGGGCGCTGGTACTTGAGTTCATCTTCACCCTGGCCATGGCCCTGAAATGCTACCCGTTGATGCCCGGTGGCTTGTTGCTGATCGAAGCCATGCTGCTGCAAATGACCACGCCGCAGGCGCTGTACGAGGAACTGCAGCACAACTTCCCGGTACTCCTGCTGCTGATGTTCATGGTCGCCGGCATCCACTTCATGAAGGAACTGCTGCTGTTCCTGTTCTCACGCATTTTGCTTGGGGTGCGCTCAAAGGCCATTCTGTCATTGCTGTTTTGCGTGCTGTCGGCGTTTCTTTCCGCGTTTCTTGATGCGCTGACAGTCACTGCGGTGATCATCAGCGCCGCAGTCGGCTTCTACGCGGTGTACCACCGCGTCGCGTCCGGGGCCAACCCGCGCGAGGAGAGCGCACTGGACAGCGACCACCACGTTGCGCAACTGCACCGTGAAGACCTCGACCAGTTCCGCGCCTTCCTGCGCAGCCTGCTGATGCATGGCGCTGTGGGTACCGCCCTGGGCGGCGTCTGCACGTTGGTGGGCGAGCCGCAGAACCTGCTGATCGGCCACGAGATGAGTTGGCACTTCGTCGACTTCTTCTTCAAGGTCGCGCCCGTATCGCTACCCGTGCTGGGTGCAGGTCTGGTGACTTGCGTGCTGCTGGAAAAAGTGCGCCTGTTCGGCTACGGCACGCTGATGCCCGAACCGGTGCGCCAGGTGCTGACCGCCTATGCGGCCGAAGACGATGCCGCGCGTACCCAGGCCCAGCGCATCGCGCTGTGGGTACAAGGGCTCGCCGCACTGGTCCTGATCATCTGCCTGGGCCTGCATGTGGCCGAGGTCGGCCTGATCGGCCTGATGGTGATCGTGCTGATCACGGCCTTCACCGGCATCACCGACGAGCACCGCCTGGGCCGTGCCTTCCAGGACGCCATGCCGTTCACGTCGCTGTTGGTGGTGTTCTTCGCCGTGGTCGCGGTGATTCATCAGCAGCAGCTGTTCAGCCCATTGATCAGCTGGGTACTGACGCTGCCGACCGAACAGCAACCGGGCATGCTGTATCTGGCCAACGGCTTGCTGTCGGCGATCAGCGACAATGTGTTCGTTGCCACCATCTACATCACCGAAGTGAAGCAGGCATTTCTCGATGGCAGCATGAGCCGCGAGCATTTCGAAACACTGGCAGTGGCGATCAACACCGGCACCAACCTGCCAAGCGTGGCGACGCCGAACGGCCAGGCGGCGTTCCTGTTCCTGCTGACCTCGGCCATTGCGCCGCTGATCCGGCTGTCGTACGGGCGGATGGTGTGGATGGCGCTGCCCTATACCGTGGTGATGGGCGGGTTGGGGTGGTGGGCGGTGACGTACTGGCTGTGAGGTGCTCTGTTTGGCGCGAGGTGCATCAGTTTGGAGGTGCATGCCTTTAGGGGGATGTTGGTTGTGAGATCGAGCGCCGCCCGCGCGCCGCATCGCGAGCTGCGCTCGCTCCTACGTT
>NZ_JBICJS010000115.1:0-758 GCF_043103305.1 Pseudomonas sp. YQ_5
TTCCTTCTGGAGCCAGCCCTGCATGATGCGCCCCGACAGCAAAGTCGAAAAAGTCTACCTCTACCCCAAGCCTGTGGACTTTCGAAAGTCCATCGACGGCCTTACTGCCTTGGTAGAACTGGATATCAAAGTCGCCGTGTTCGACCCCGTGCTCTTCGTCTTCCTCAACAAGGCGCGTAATCGGATCAAAGTGTTGTACTGGGAGCGCAACGGCTTCTGCCTCTGGCTCAAGCGCCTGGAAGCCGAGCGCTTCAAAATGTCGCCTGAGCCCAGCGACGAAGCGATTGTCCTGACCGTCCAAGAACTCAATTGGCTGCTCGACGGTTTCGACCTTTGGCGCAACCGTCCCCATCAGGTTTTGACTCCGCGCTACGTCGCCTGACCCGGTATAATCCGCGGCATGATTTCCGTGCCCGACAATCTCCCAGACGATCCTGCCCTGCTCAAGCAATTATTGCTTGAGAGCTATGCTGCCCGTTTGCGCGAGCAGGAAGTCAATCAGGCCCACATCGTCCAAATTGACGATCTGAAAGAGCAAATCAAGTTATGGCGTGACCGTTTCTTTGGCCGCAAGTCCGAGCAAACCGTCGATCCCAAAACGCCGCAACTGGCCATGTTCGATGAAGCGGAAAATGACCCTCTGCTGGCTGTAGTCGATGATGCCGATGAAGAAGTCGTTGTCCCGGTCAAGCGCCGTGGCAAGCGCAAGCCACTGGCGGCTAATCTGCCACGTATCGAAGTTATCCATGAGTTGCCCG
>NZ_JBICJS010000011.1:0-107652 GCF_043103305.1 Pseudomonas sp. YQ_5
ACGCCAGTGACAGGCGCGCGCGACCGCCTTGTTTTTACGACGCGATATCACGCCATGCGCCAAGGGGGTCGCGCGCAACTCCCCCAGGAAAAATTGGCCCGAAACAAACGTAGGAGCGAGCGCAGCTCGCGATGCGCCGCACGGGCGGCGCTCGATCGCCCAGGCACTGCACATGTCATGTGCGAGCACTACTGGCCCCAACCCACACCAACTCCGCTATCATGCGCAGCAAGTTCCACCTCGCGAGTCCGCCATGCGCCGCCTGTTTTTCATGCTGTTCCTGCTGCTGGCCAGCCCTGCCTTCGCCGCAGGCCTGCTCGACAACCGCCCCAGCGCCACCCTCGGCGCCGCTTCGCTGGCCAACAACGCCGACTTCCTGCCGGTACACGAGGCCTTCAAGCTCAACCTTGTCCAGGCCGATGCGCAAACCATCAAGCTGCGCTTCGTCGCCACCGATGGCTACTACCTCTACCGGCACCGCTTCCAGTTCCACACGGAACCGGCCGATATCACCCTGGGCACGCCGAACATCCCCAAGGGTGAGCCCAAGCACGATGAATTTTTCGGCGACGTCGAGGTTTACCACGGCGTGCTCGATATCGAGTTGCCACGCAAAGACCCACGCGCCTTCACCCTGCTGGTGGGCTACCAGGGTTGCGCCGACAAGGGCTTGTGCTACCCACCGGAAACCGCACGCCTGAGTATCGATGGCGAAGGCGTTGCAAGCGCGCCGGCCACCCGCGAACACGGCTGGAACTGGAAGTCGCTACTGCTGTTCTTCCTCGCCGGGGTCGGCCTGACCTTCACCCCCTGTGTCCTGCCGATGTTGCCGATCCTCTCCGGTGTGGTGCTGCGCGGCCAGGTTGGCGGCGTACGCGGCCTGGCGCTGTCGCTGGCCTACGTGCTGCCAATGGCGGCCAGCTTCGCGGTACTCGGCGCACTGATGGGTCTGTTCGGTGCAAGCCTGAACCTGCAGGCGCGCCTGCAGTCGGCCTGGGTGCTGGTTCCCTTCGCGCTGTTCTTCGTGGTGTTCGCCCTGGCCATGTTCGGCCTCTTCGAGCTGAAGCTGCCCCAGGCCCTGAGTAACCGCCTGAACAACGTCGCCAACCACACCCGGGGCGGCTCGCTGCTGGGCGCAGCAGTGCTCGGAGTGCTCTCCAGCTTGCTGGTTTCTCCGTGTGTATCGGCGCCCTTGGCCGGTGCCTTGCTCTATATCAGTGCCAGTGGCGATGCCCTGGGTGGTGCGCTCAAGCTGTTCGCCCTGGGTTTGGGCATGGGTGCGCCGTTGCTGCTGGTGGCCACCGGGGGCGCGGCCTGGCTGCCCAAAAGCGGCCCATGGATGAACACGGTGAAAAACGCCATCGGCGTACTGCTGCTGGGGCTGGCCATCGGCTTGCTCAGCCGTGTACTGCCAGGCCCTGTGACCTTGCTGCTGGTCGGTTTCCTCGCTGCGGGTGTGGCACTGTTCCTCGGCGCCCTGGAATTCGTCGTCAAGACGACGCCCCAGCGCCTGGCGCAACTGCTCGGTCTGGCCTTGCTGGTGTACGCGCTGGCTTGTTGGTACGGCGCCCTCACTGGCCAGGGCGACCCACTGCGTCCACTGCCGGTTGAGTCACTGGCCGCCAGCGGCGGTCTGCCGGCAGCAAAAGCCGATGCCTGGCAGACCATCACCACACCTGGCGCCATGGACGCAGCCCTGGCGCAAGCCAAGGCCGCCGGCCAGCCAGTGCTGCTGGACTGGTACGCCGACTGGTGCATCAGTTGCAAGGTGATCGAGCATGAGGTGCTCAATGCACCGCAGGTGCAAACTCAGCTGTCCGGCTTCAAACTGCTGCGTTTCGACATCACCGAAAGTAATGCCGAGCAACGCAAGCTGCTCGACCGCTACCAACTGTTCGGCCCACCCGCCCTGCTGTTTTTTGCTGCGAACGGCAGCGAAATTACCGCTGATCGGGTGATTGGCGAGATAAATGCCGGTGAATTTGCGCAGATTCTGACGCGCGTACGCGGCAAAGTCGGTCTATAACTTCCCGCGAGCCGGGAAAAATCCTGAAATGAATGACCGGATTTAATTATCCGGTCACATACTTCGCGCGAACCTCGGACATCGTGCTGGCTATTGCCGGGAACTGGACACTTGCCGTTGCTTTACGGCACACTCGCCGCGCTGTGTCGAATTGCCCTACAAATCCAAGGAATCCGCAGATGGCAACGCTACTGGTGCTCCACGGCCCCAACCTCAACCTGCTCGGTACTCGCGAGCCAGGCCACTATGGCGCCGTGACCCTGGCTCAGATCAACCAGGACCTGGAGCAACGTGCCCGCGCCGCAGGCCACCATCTGCAGTACCTGCAGAGCAATGCTGAATACGAACTGATCGACCGCATTCACGCCGCACGCAACGAGGGTGTGGACTTCATCCTGATCAATCCGGCTGCTTTCACCCACACAAGCGTCGCATTACGTGACGCATTGCTTGCGGTGAGCATCCCATTCATCGAAGTGCACCTGTCCAACGTGCACAAACGCGAACCGTTCCGTCACCACTCCTACTTTTCCGATGTTGCCGTAGGGGTGATCTGCGGTCTGGGCGCCAGCGGTTATCGACTGGCCCTGGAGTCCGCACTGGAACAACTGGCTGCCAACGCACAGCCCAAATGATGAAAACCCTGGCCTAAATGGGCCGGGGTTCGAGAGAAACGTTTCAGATACGTTTTTTGTATTTCGCCCCCTGACCGAACCTTTGGGAGTTGATGATTAATGGATATCCGTAAAGTCAAGAAACTGATCGAGCTGCTGGAAGAGTCTGGCATCGACGAACTGGAGATCAAGGAAGGCGAAGAGTCGGTCCGTATCAGCCGTCACAGCAAGACTCCAGCTGCCCAGCAGTTCTATGCACCGGCGCCTATGGCTGCCGCCCCTGCCGCAGCTCCGGTCGCCGCTGCTGCCCCAGCCGCCGAAGCCGCTGCTGTTGCCGCCCCGGCCCTGAAAGGCACCGTGATCCGTTCGCCGATGGTAGGTACCTTCTACCGCAAGCCTTCGCCGACCTCGCCTAACTTCGCTGAAGTTGGCCAGTCCGTGAAGAAAGGCGACACCCTGTGCATCGTCGAAGCCATGAAGATGATGAACCACATCGAAGCCGATATTGGCGGTGTCATCGACGCCATCCTGGTAGAAGACGGCCAGCCGGTTGAGTTCGACCAGCCGCTGTTCACCGTCGTTTGAATCGCGGAGAGCCAACGATGTCTGGGAAGCTCGAAAAAGTCCTGATCGCCAACCGCGGGGAAATTGCCCTGCGGATCCTGCGTGCCTGCAAAGAGCTGGGTATCAAGACCGTCGCCGTGCACTCCACTGCCGACCGTGAACTGATGCACCTGGGCCTGGCAGACGAGTCGGTCTGCATCGGCCCTGCATCGTCCAAGGATTCCTACCTGCATATCCCTGCGATCATCGCTGCCGCCGAAGTGACTGGCGCCACTGCGATTCACCCGGGTTACGGCTTCCTGGCAGAAAACGCCGACTTCGCCGAACAGGTGGAAAAATCCGGTTTCGCCTTCATCGGCCCGAAAGCCGACACCATTCGCCTGATGGGCGACAAGGTTTCGGCCAAGGACGCGATGATCAAGTCGGGCGTACCGACCGTACCGGGCTCCGATGGCCCACTGCCAGAAGACGAAGAAGTTGCCCTGGCGATTGCCCGTGACGTCGGCTACCCGGTGATCATCAAGGCCGCCGGTGGCGGTGGTGGTCGCGGCATGCGCGTGGTGCACAAGGAAGAGGACCTGATTTCCTCGGCCAAGCTCACCCGTACCGAAGCCGGTGCAGCCTTCGGTAACCCGATGGTTTACCTGGAGAAGTTCCTGACCAACCCACGCCACGTGGAAGTACAGGTACTGTCCGACGGCCAGGGCAACGCCATTCACCTGGGCGACCGCGACTGCTCGCTGCAGCGCCGTCACCAGAAAGTACTGGAAGAAGCACCAGCCCCGGGCATCGATGAGAAAGCCCGCCAGGAAGTGTTCAAGCGCTGCGTCGATGCGTGCATCGAGATCGGCTACCGTGGTGCGGGTACTTTCGAGTTCCTGTACGAAAACGGCCGCTTCTACTTCATCGAGATGAACACCCGCGTGCAGGTTGAGCACCCGGTATCGGAGATGGTCACTGGCATCGACATCGTCAAGGAGATGCTGAGCATCGCCGCTGGCAACAAACTGTCGTTCCGCCAGGAAGACGTGGTGATCCGTGGCCACTCGCTGGAGTGCCGGATCAACGCCGAAGACCCGAAGAAGTTCATCCCGAGCCCAGGCAAGGTGAAGCACTTCCACGCCCCAGGCGGCAACGGCGTACGCGTCGATTCGCACCTGTACAGCGGTTACTCGGTTCCGCCGAACTACGACTCGCTGATCGGCAAGCTGATCACCTACGGCAAGGACCGCGACGAAGCCATGGCGCGCATGCGCAATGCCCTGGACGAGATCGTCGTCGACGGCATCAAGACCAACATCCCGCTGCACCGCGACCTGGTGCGTGATGAAGGCTTCTGCAAAGGCGGCGTCAACATTCACTACCTTGAGCACAAACTGGCCAACCAGGAGTGATCGCGTAGTGTGATGTACCAGAACCCCGGCCCTGTGCCGGGGTTTTTTATTGCCCCTAGCTCTTCATCCGCGGCATGTCGATACGATGCTCATGCACTCGCCGATAAAGCGTCGCACGCGAAATACCCAAAGCCCGCGCCGCATCCGCCGGCTTCCAGCGATGGCGGATCAGCGCGTCCAGCAACAGCTGCCGGGCCGGGCACGACACCCCACTTTCAGCCGAGCCAACCGCTTCACCACGCACCTCCTGCGGCAGATCCTGTAGCCGCACCTGCCCGCCCTCACTCACCGCACAGGCATACCGCAACACCTGCCGCAGCTGGCGCAAATTGCCCGGCCAGCGATAAACCAGTAATGCCTGCAGCGCGTCATCCGCCAACACCACCTCCACCCCGCAAGCCGCAGCCTCCTCGGCCAGCAACTGGTGAATCAGCCCCAGCCGGTCATCACGCTCACGCAAGGGGGGTAGCTCAAAGCGGGCATTGGCCAGGCGGAAGTACAAGTCTTCACGAAATCGCCCGTCCTCCACCATCGACGCCAGATCGCGATGGGTCGCACAGATCACCTGAATATCCACCCGCTCCCGCCGTGCCGCCCCCAGCGGCGCCACCTCCCCCTCCGCCAGCACCCGCAGCAGGCGGGTTTGCAGGTTCAGCGGCATGTCCCCGATCTCGTCGAGGAACAACGTGCCGCCATCGGCCTGCTGCAACAGCCCTTGCATGCCTTTGCTGGAAGCCCCGGTGAAGGCCCCGGCCACATAGCCGAACAACTCGCTTTCGATCAGGGTTTCCGGGATGGCCGCGCAGTTCAGGGTAACGAATGGGCCATCACAGCGCTGGCTTTGCTGGTGCAGTTGGCGGGCGAATACTTCCTTGCCGGCCCCGGTCTCCCCCAGTACCAGCACCGCCAGGTTGCAGTCCTTGACCCGCGTGGCCAACCGCAGGTGCTGCTCGATGCGGGTGTCCTGGGCCTGGCGCACAGGCTGCGCACGCTGGCGTTGCTGCGGTGCGCTGACCCTGCCATACAAACCGCCCAGACCAGGCAGACGCTGGGCGGACGACGCGCTCACCCGGCGCAGCTGGTCGATGTCGAAGAGTTCACCAATGTGCTCGGGCAAGCGTCCCAGGCGTTCCATCAGCCGTTGCCGCGCCAGGCTGTTTATTGCCTGCAAGCGGCCATCGGCATCCCAGGCCAGCAGGTAGTCGGGTTGGCTCTCCACATAGCCAGGCGTGCCGTGGGCGCGCATCACCCAGTGGCCCTGGGCGCTGTGCATGAAGAAGGCGTTTTCAATCTCGCGGGCCGTCTGCTCGACCAGTTGGCGGATCAGGTGCTGGCTGCGCCGATCGTCCGGCGACTGCAAGGCCGACACATCAACCACGCCCAGCAGCTCGCCCAACGGGTCGAACACCGGCGCCGCTGTGCAGGTCAGGCCAATGAAGGCGGCGCGAAAGTGATCGCGCTTGTGCACCGTGACCGGGGCCTTGCTGGTCAGTACCGCCGCCACGCCGCATGTGCCCTCCTCGCCCTCCGACCAGCAGGTCCCCAGATATAGCCCAGCCTTGCGACAGTCGTTACGGATGGCCGACTCGACCCGGTAATCGATGGTTCGCCCCTGGGCATCGGTAAGCAGCACGCAGTAGTCAGCGCCGCGCACCCGTTCGTGCAAGCGCGCCACGGCATCGCTGGCGATGCGCAGGAACAGCTCGGCGCGTTCGCGGCATTCGTTGAGCAGGCTTTGGGAAAGGATACGCGGCCCCTGCTGGGAACCGGGGTCGAGGCGGTACACATCCATGGAGCGACGCCATGAATCGAGAATCAGTGGTGGTACCGGCACCTGCGGCAGGCGGTCGGCATTCTTCACCACCCTGCTGACGCAGTCCACATGGGCTCGGGAGTTCGCGGCAAGCATTCAGGCCCTCCGGTTCTCGTTGCTGTTTTTATCGTTGTCCGGCCATTAAGCGCCTCTGGGCATGCCCCGACAAGCACTGTGTGATTACCGGATGGCTTGAGACGCAGCGTCTCAGCGTCTCGGCAACAGAGGCCCGGCGCTGGTACCCGGCGTCTCGCCGCCACACCCGTGAAGCCCTGACCGATCACGACCAGAGCCCTCTAGCCCGGCCACTTCAGCCATCGCGAAGAAAGCTGGCACCCCGCTTGCTCCTGCCCTTGCAAACAAAAATACGAGGTGCGCCATGCCGCTACCCGCCCCGATTGTCGGGATCATTGCCAACCCTGCCTCTGGCCGCGACCTGCGCCGCCTGACCGCCAATGCCGGGCTCTATTCGAGCACCGACAAGGCCTCGGCCATCCAGCGCCTGCTGGCCGCTTTCGGTGCCACCGGCATTGGCCGGGTGTTGCTGCCCAGCGACATGACCGGCATTGCTGCCGCAGTGCTCAAGGCCAGCCAAGGCCCGGGGGCCCGTGACCAGCACTGGCCGGCCATCGAGATACTCGACCTGCCACTGACCCAGACCGTGGCCGATACCCGCCTGGCAACCCGGCGCATGGTCGAGCGCGGCGTGACGATGATCGCCGTGCTGGGCGGTGATGGCACCCACAAGGCGGTCGCCGCCGAGGCCGGTGACGTGCCGCTGCTGACCCTGTCCACCGGCACCAACAACGCCTTCCCCGAACTTCGCGAAGCCACCAGCGCAGGCCTGGCCGGTGGCCTGCTTGCCAGTGGCCGGGTAGCGGCCAGCATCGGCTTGCGCCGTAACAAGCGCTTACTAGTGAAAGTGCCCGAACAACAGTTGGCCGAATGGGCCTTGGTCGAGGTGGCCGTGTCGCCACAGCGCTTCATCGGTGCCCGTGCGCTCAGCCGCAGCGAGGACCTCTGCGAAGTCTTCGCCTGCTTCGCCGAACCCCACGCCATCGGCCTGTCGGCCCTGTGCGGCCTGTGGTGCCCGGTGTCACGGCAAGATCCGCACGGCGCCTGGGTACGCCTGGCCCCCGGTGCCGAACAGGCGCTGTTGGCACCGTTGGCGCCCGGCCTACTGCAAGCCTGCGGCATCTCCGCCTGCGGTCCGCTGACGCCCGGCGTCGCCCATCGCCTGAGCCTGGCCAGCGGCACCCTGGCCCTGGACGGCGAACGCGAAATCGAATTTGCCAAGCATGACACGCCCACCATCACCCTCGACCACCAAGGCCCACTCAGCGTGGACGTCGAGGCCGTGCTGGCGCATGCCGCCCGCCACCACTTGCTGGCCGTCCCGCGCGGCCACCGCCTGCACCCTGCAAACCCGTGTTGAGACAACCCCGGAGAACAACAAGATGTCCAATCAACTCAGTACTGAACAACTGCTGCATGCCTATGAAGTCATGCGGACCATCCGCGCCTTCGAAGAACGCCTGCATGTGGAGTTCGCCACCGGCGAAATTCCCGGCTTCGTCCACCTGTATGCCGGCGAAGAAGCCTCTGCCGCCGGGGTCATGGCCCACCTGCGCGACAGCGACTGCATCGCCTCGACCCATCGCGGCCATGGCCACTGCATCGCCAAAGGCGTGGACGTGTACGGCATGATGGCCGAGATCTACGGCAAGAAGACCGGCGTGTGCGGCGGCAAGGGCGGCTCGATGCACATTGCCGACCTGGAAAAAGGCATGCTCGGTGCCAACGGTATCGTTGGCGCCGGCGCACCACTGGTGGCCGGGGCGGCGCTGGCGGCCAAGCTCAAGGGCCGCGATGACGTGTCGGTAGCCTTCTTCGGCGATGGGGCATCCAACGAGGGCGCCGTGTTTGAAGCCATGAACATGGCGTCGATCATGAACCTGCCCTGCATCTTCGTGGCCGAGAACAACGGCTACGCCGAGGCCACTGCCTCCAACTGGTCCGTCGCCTGCGACCATATTGCCGACCGCGCTGCCGGCTTCGGCATGCCTGGCGTCACCATCGACGGCTTCGACTTCTTTGCCGTATACGAGGCCGCCGGCGCCGCCATCGAGCGCGCCCGTTCCGGGCAAGGGCCGTCGCTGATAGAGGTCAAGCTCAGCCGTTACTACGGCCATTTCGAAGGCGATGCGCAAACCTACCGCGCCCCTGATGAAGTGAAGAACCTGCGCGAATCCCGCGACTGCCTCATGCAATTTCGCAACAAGACCACCCGCGCCGGCCTGCTCACGGCCGAGCAACTGGACGCCATCGACGCCCGCGTCGAGGACCTGATCGAAGACGCCGTTCGCCGCGCCAAGTCCGATCCCAAGCCACAGCCCGCCGACCTGCTCACCGACGTCTACGTCGCCTACCCCTGAGCCGCGGATTACAAGAACAACAGGAGAACCACCATGGCAAGAAAGATCAGCTACCAGCAGGCCATCAACGAAGCCCTGGCCCAGGAAATGCGCCGCGACAACACGGTGTTCATCATTGGCGAAGACGTCGCTGGCGGTGCCGGTGCGCCCGGTGAGGATGACGCCTGGGGTGGCGTGTTGGGCGTGACCAAAGGCCTGTACCACCAATTCCCCGGCCGCGTGCTTGATGCACCGCTGTCGGAAATCGGCTACGTCGGCGCGGCCGTCGGTGCTGCCACCCAGGGCCTGCGCCCGGTGTGCGAACTGATGTTCGTCGACTTCGCCGGCTGCTGCCTGGACCAGATCCTCAACCAGGCCGCCAAGTTCCGCTACATGTTCGGCGGCAAGGCAGTGACCCCGCTGGTGATGCGCACCATGTATGGCGCCGGCCTGCGCGCGGCGGCCCAGCACTCGCAGATGCTCACCTCGCTATGGACGCACATCCCCGGCCTGAAGGTGGTGTGCCCATCCTCGCCTTACGATGCCAAGGGCCTGTTGATCCAGGCGATCCGCGACAACGACCCGGTGATCTTCTGCGAACACAAGCTGCTGTACAGCATGCAGGGCGAGGTGCCGGAAGAGGTGTACACCGTACCGTTCGGCGAAGCCAACTTCGTGCGCGACGGCGACGATGTGACCCTTGTTACCTACGGGCGCATGGTGCATGTGGCGCTGGAGGCCGCCAACAACCTGGCCCGCCAGGGCATCGACTGCGAAGTGCTGGACCTGCGCACTACCAGCCCGCTGGACGAGGACAGCATTCTGGAAAGTGTGGAGAAGACCGGCCGCCTGGTGGTGATCGATGAAGCCAACCCGCGCTGCTCGATGGCCACCGACATCAGCGCGCTGGTGGCGCAGAAGGCTTTTGCCGCACTCAAGGGCCCGATCGAAATGGTCACCGCGCCGCATACTCCGGTGCCGTTCTCCGATGCCCTGGAAGACCTGTATATCCCTGACGCGGCGAAGATCGAAGCCGCCGTGCGCAAGGTAATCGAAGCCGCAAGGAGTGCCGCATGAGCCAGATCCATACCCTGACCATGCCCAAGTGGGGCCTGTCGATGACCGAGGGCCGGGTGGACACCTGGCTCAAGCAGGAAGGTGACGAAATCAGCAAGGGCGACGAGGTGCTGGACGTCGAGACCGACAAGATCAGCAGCAGCGTCGAAGCGCCGTTCAACGGCGTGCTGCGCCGCCAGGTGGCCAAACCGGATGAAACCCTGCCCGTCGGCGCACTGCTGGCGGTGGTCGTCGAAGGCGAAGCAGAAGAGGCCGAGATCGATGCTGTGGTACAGCGCTTCCAGGCCGAGTTTGTCGCCGAAGGTGCGGCCGACCAGAGCCAGGGGCCGGCCCCACAGAAGGCGGAAGTAGGCGGGCGCCTGCTGCGCTGGTTCGAACTGGGTGAAGGCGGCACACCGCTGGTGCTGGTGCACGGTTTTGGCGGTGACCTCAATAACTGGCTGTTCAACCACCCGGCGCTGGCTGCAGAACGCCGTGTCATTGCCCTCGACCTGCCGGGCCACGGCGAGTCGGCCAAGGGCCTGCAACGGGGCGACCTGGATGAACTGAGCGAAACCGTGCTCGCCCTGCTCGACCACCTGGACATCGCCAAGGCCCACCTGGCCGGCCATTCCATGGGCGGTGCCGTCAGCCTCAACGTGGCGCGCCTGGCACCGCAACGGGTAGCCAGCCTGAGCCTGGTGGCCAGCGCCGGGCTGGGCGAAGCGATCAACGGGCAGTACTTGCAAGGTTTCGTCACCGCTGCCAACCGCAATGCACTCAAACCGCAGATGGTGCAGTTGTTTGCCGACCCGGCGCTGGTCACCCGGCAAATGCTGGAGGACATGCTCAAGTTCAAGCGCCTGGAAGGTGTGGACCAGGCCCTGCAGCAGCTGGCAGGCGCACTCGCCGACGGCGACCGGCAGCGCCACGACTTGCGCGGGGTACTGGGCAATCACCCGGCGCTGGTGGTGTGGGGCGGCAAGGATGCGATCATCCCGGCCAGCCATGCCGAGGGTCTGGAAGCCGAAGTAATGGTGCTGCCAGAGGCCGGCCACATGGTGCAAATGGAGGCGGCCGAACAGGTCAACCAGCAACTGCTCGCATTCCTGCGCAAGCACTAAGCCCTTTTCGTGAGCCTGGAGAACAACAATGAATGACCTGAGCCACACCCACATGCGCGCGGCCGTCTGGCATGGCCGCAACGATATTCGTGTCGAACAGGTACCTTTGCCGGCCGACCCTGCGCCGGGCTGGGTACAGATCAAGGTGGACTGGTGCGGCATCTGCGGCTCCGACCTGCACGAGTATGTTGCCGGCCCGGTGTTCATCCCGGTAGAGGCCCCGCACCCGCTGACCGGCATTCAGGGCCAGTGCATCCTCGGCCACGAATTCTGCGGCCACATCGCCAAGCTTGGCGAAGGCGTGGAAGGCTATGCCGTAGGCGATCCGGTGGCGGCAGACGCCTGCCAGCATTGCGGCACCTGCTATTACTGCACCCATGGCCTGTACAACATCTGCGAGCGCCTGGCGTTCACCGGCCTGATGAACAACGGTGCCTTCGCCGAGCTGGTCAACGTGCCCGCCAACCTGCTCTACCGGCTGCCGCAGGGCTTCCCTGCCGAAGCCGGGGCACTGATCGAACCGCTGGCGGTGGGTATGCACGCGGTGAAAAAGGCTGGCAGCCTGCTTGGGCAAACCGTTGTAGTGGTGGGGGCCGGCACCATCGGCCTTTGCACCATCATGTGCGCCAAGGCTGCGGGGGCGGCGCAGGTCATCGCCCTTGAGATGTCCTCTGCGCGCAAAGCCAAAGCCAAAGAGGTAGGCGCCAACGTTGTGCTGGACCCCAGCCAGTGCGATGCCCTGGCGGAAATCCGCGCACTGACAGCAGGGCTGGGCGCCGATGTGAGTTTTGAGTGCATCGGCAACAAACATACGGCCAAGCTGGCCATCGACACCATCCGCAAAGCAGGCAAGTGCGTGCTGGTGGGTATTTTCGAAGAGCCCAGCGAGTTCAACTTCTTCGAGCTGGTGTCCACCGAGAAGCAGGTGCTGGGGGCGTTGGCGTACAACGGCGAGTTTGCCGACGTGATTGCCTTCATTGCTGATGGTCGTCTGGATATTCGCCCGCTGGTAACCGGCCGGATCGGATTGGAGCAGATTGTCGAGCTGGGCTTCGAGGAACTGGTGAACAACAAAGAGGAGAATGTGAAGATCATCGTTTCACCGGGTGTGCGCTGATTGCACCTTGAAGGCAACGTGGCACCTGTGGGAGCGGGCGCGCCCGCGAAGAAGCAACACGGTTGAGGGCACCGGCTTCGCCGGTGTTCGCGGCTGAAGCCGCTCCTACAGGGCACGCGCAAGGTTCCAAGGCTGTGCGCCGACACATGGGCTCGCTGTCTCAGGATCCCATTCTGCGTCATACTCGGCAGACCTATTGCCCGGTCCTTGCCATGCGTCCATTGCTCCCCATTACCCTGGTCCTGCTGCTCGCCGCCTGTGGCGATGGCGAATCGCTGCTCCCGCCGGACGCACGGCTGCCTGACGGTGGGCGTTACCGGGGGCAGGTGGTCGATGGCCTGCTGCAGGGCGAGGGCCGGATCGACTACCCCAATGGCAGCTGGTACGCCGGCAGCTTCAAGGACGGCCAGTGGCACGGCCAGGGCGAATGGCATGGCCAGAACGGCGAGGTCTACCGCGGCCAGTTCGCCGAGGGGCTGTTTCAGGGCCTGGGCGACCTGACCACCCCGGGCAGCCACTATAGCGGCACCTTCCGCCACGGCCGCCGCGACGGCGAGGGCACCCTCAAGCAAGCCGACCAGACCTACCGCGGCCAGTTCAAGGACGACCTGTACGACGGCGCAGGCCAGCTGGAGCTGGCCGACGGCAGTCGCTATCAAGGCTTGTTCGCCAAGGGCAAGCCCAACGGCGCCGGGGTGCGCAGCGATGCCAGCGGCAACCAGTTCAGCGGCCTCTTCGTCAACGGCCAGCTACAAGGCGCCGGCACCTACGACAGCGTTGATGGCGAGCAGTACATCGGCGAGTTCAAGGACAACCGCCTGGAGGGCCGTGGCCGCTACGAAAATGCCGATGGCGATGTGTGGATCGGTGAATTCAAGGACGGCTCGCTGAACGGCGAAGGGGAACTGCTGGGCAGCGATGGCAGCCACTACAAGGGTGAGTTCGCCGACTGGCACCTGTCGGGTCAGGGCAGCCTGCAACTGCCCGACGGCAGCAAGTACATCGGCGGGTTCCTGAACGATGCCTACCATGGCCACGGGCGACTGATCCTGGCCAGTGGCAAGGTCGAAAGCGGAACATGGGCCAACGGCGTGCGCGTGCGCGACCAGAATGGCAAGCTGCTACCAGACCCACTGGACCTGGCTTTGCTCAACCAGGGCCGGCTGCTGAACGAGGCACTGGCTCGGGTACCACGCTCGGCGCCACCGATCCAGCTGTATAGCCTGGTAGTGGCCGGCGATGGCCAGCAAAGCGTATTCCTGCGCGAAGCCGACTACGTCAGCAACATGCTCAAGGTGCGCTTTGGTGCGAGCGGCCAAGTGACGCTGGTCAACCACCGCGACCACATGACCACACGCCCCATGGCCACACGCGAGAACCTGTCCCGCGCCGCCACCACCCTGGCAGAGCGCAGCGGCCCCGAAGACCTGGTGTTCATCTACCTCACCAGCCATGGCAGCCAGGACCACCAACTGGTGCTCGACCAGCCCCGCCTGCAACTGGCCGATCTGTCCGCTGACGAGCTGGCTACTGCCCTGGCCCCGCTGAAGGATCGCGACAAGGTAATCGTCATCTCCGCCTGCTATTCAGGGGGCTATATCGCCCCGCTCAAAGACGAGCGCACGCTGATCATGACCGCTGCCCGGGCCGACCGCGTCTCCTTCGGTTGCTCGGAAGAAGCCGACTTCACCTACTTTGGCGATGCCCTGTTCGCGGAAGCGCTGAACCAGACCGACGACCTGAAACAGGCGTTTGAACTGGCGCGCGCCAGCGTTGCCGAAAGAGAACATAGGGAAGGCTTCGAGGCCTCCGAGCCGCAGCTGTGGGCTCCGCCCGCCGTGCTTGAGCACTGGCAGCACCTGCGCCAGCAACAAGCCGAAGAAGCGTTGCGTAACGCCGCACAGGCCAACGTGAGGGAACAGGCAAAAACGCCCGGCACTCACTAGACTTGTGTGTAACAAGGGAGAGACATCATGTACTTGACGCCTCAGCATGTCCTGCTTGCCGGAGCCACCGGCCTGACCGGTGAACACCTGCTGGACCGCTTGCTCAACGAGCCCACCATCACCCGTGTACTGGCGCCTACGCGCCGACCATTGGCCGAGCACCCGCACCTGGAAAACCCGGTGGGCGACCCGGCGGTGTTCCTTCCGCAACTGGCCGGGCGGGTCGACATCGCCTATTGCTGCCTGGGCACCACGCTGAAGCAGGCGGGTTCCGAATCGGCTTTTCGCGCAGTGGATCTGGACATGGTGGTCGCCTTCAGCAAGCGTGCCCGGGAAATGGGTGCGCGGCATCTGCTGGTGGTCAGTGCAGTGGGCGCCGACCCTAAGTCGTCAATTTTCTATAACCGGGTCAAGGGCGAGATGGAAGAAGCGCTCAAGGCTCAGGACTGGCCACAGCTGACCATCGTGCGGCCCTCGTTCCTGCTGGGCGAGCGGCTGGAGCCACGGCTGACTGAACAGCTAGTTGCACCGTTTTCCCGGTTCATACCCGGGAAATACCGGGGAATCGAGGCTTGTACCCTGGCGCGGGCCCTGTGGCGGCTGGCGCTGGAAGAAGAAGACGGCGTGCGGGTTGTGGAGTCGGATGAGTTGCGCAAGCTGGGCAGGATCTAGGCTTCGCTTGTGCTGGCCTCTTCGCGGGCACGCCCGCAGGGTCTCCATAATCTTCCAGTGACTGCGAAGAGGCCATCACAGGCCGCCGGTAGCCTGGAAGCCTATGCCGGCCGCTGTCAGCAAAGACAACGGCAGCAGCAGGGTATCGAGCAGCATGCTGCCGGGCAGATCCAGGCGCGGATACGCCGGAGCGTCCGCCCCGTAATGATCCCGCGGGCAACACCCGCCATTGATCACATACAAATCCAGCCGGGTACCGGCATACACCACCGGTGCGCCGGGCTTGTTGGCATCCAGCGTGCGCACAGTGGCGCACCCACCCAGCATCACAAGCGCCAGCAACCCCGCCAGTGCTCGCTTCAATCATCCACCCCGAAGTGGTGCTCGCCCCAACGCGGCAACATGTCCTGGGGGATGTTCAGCAGGTTGAGGATACGCGCCACGACAAAGTCGACCAGGTCGTCGATGGTCTGCGGCTGGTGATAGAACCCCGGTGCCGCCGGCAGGATCACCGCGCCCATCTGCGACAGCTTGAGCATGTTTTCCAGGTGGATGGTGGAGAATGGCGCTTCGCGTGGCACCAGGATCAGTTGACGCCGCTCCTTGAGGGTGACGTCGGCAGCCCGCTCGATCAGGTTGTTGCAGGCGCCAGTGGCGATGGACGACAAAGTGCCAGTGGAACAGGGGACCACCACCATTGCCGCCGGGGCGCCAGAACCCGAGGCTACCGGCGACATCCAGTCTTCCTTGCCATACACGCGGATCTGCCCGTCGGCCGCGCCGGTGTATTCAGTCAGAAACGCCTGCATCGCCTGGGGCTTGGCCGGCAACACAACATCTGTCTCGGTGGCCATCACCAACTGTGCGGCCTTGGAGATCAGGAAGTGCACCTCGCGGTCTTCGCGTACCAGGCAATCGAGCAGGCGAAGGCCATACTGGGCACCCGAGGCGCCCGTCATGGCCAGGGTGATGCGTTCCGGCCCGCTCACTTCAGCGCCTCGGCCAGCTTGCCGTGCAGGCCGCCGAAGCCGCCGTTGCTCATGATCACCACATGGGTGCCTGGGCGAGCCTGGCCTTTGATCCGCTCGATGATCGCTTCGAGGCTATCGGCCACCACGCTCGGCACCTTGCACTGCGCGGCGGTGGCGGCCAGGTCCCAGCCGAGGTTGGCCGGCGCATACCAGATCACCTGGTCGGCGTCGTTGACGCTTTCTGGGAGGCCGTCGCGGTGGGCACCGAGTTTCATCGAGTTGGAGCGTGGCTCGATCACCGCGATCACAGGCGCCTCCCCCACCCGCTTGCGCAGGCCGTCGAGCGTGGTGGCAATGGCAGTCGGATGGTGGGCGAAGTCATCGTAGATGGTCACACCTTGTACTTCGGCAACCTTCTCCATGCGCCGCTTGACGCTCTTGAAAGCACTCAGGCCGTCAATGCCCATGGCTGGCACCACGCCTACATGACGCGCGGCTGCCAGGGTGGCCAAGGCGTTGGCGACGTTGTGCTGGCCGGTCAGCGCCCAGTCCACCACACCCTGCACTTCGCCCTCGAACAGTACTTCAAAGCGCGAGCCATCGGGGCTGAGCAGGCGGGCTTGCCACTGGCCGCCCTCACCGGTGGTTTGCACAGGGGTCCAGCAGCCCATGCCGATCACACGCTCCAGCGCTTGCTCGGTGGTCGGGTGGATGACCAGGCCTTCGCTGGGGATAGTGCGCACCAGGTGGTGGAACTGCCGCTCGATCGAGGCCAGGTCCGGGAAGATGTCTGCGTGATCGAACTCAAGGTTGTTGAGGATCGCAGTACGCGGGTGATAGTGGACGAACTTCGAGCGCTTGTCGAAGAAGGCGCTGTCGTACTCGTCGGCCTCCACCACAAAGAACGGCGTGTCGCCCAAACGGGCCGACACCGAGAAGTTCTGCGGCACACCACCAATCAGGAAGCCCGGGCTCATGCCAGCGTGCTCCAGCACCCAGGCCAGCATGCTGCTGGTGGTGGTCTTGCCGTGAGTGCCGGCAACGGCCAGCACCCAGCGACCTTGCAGCACGTGGTCGGCCAGCCACTGCGGGCCGGAGACGTAGGGCAGGCCCTTGTTCAGCACGTATTCAACCGCTGGATTGCCGCGCGACATGGCGTTGCCGATGACCACCAGGTCTGGCGCCGGATCCAGCTGGGCCGGGTCATAGCCTTGGGTCAGTTCGATACCCTGGGCTTCGAGCTGGGTGCTCATCGGGGGATAGACGTTGGCGTCGGAGCCAGTGACGCGGTGGCCAAGTTCCTTGGCCAGCACCGCCAGCGAACCCATGAAAGTGCCGCAAATACCGAGAATGTGAATATGCATGGTCGACCTCGCAAAACATCGAGGCAGGGTAGCCCAGGGCGCGACAAATCGCACCCGCTGTTTCGCTCAGTCGCCCCTGGTAATACCGTGTTTGCGCAGTTTTCGATACAAGGTATTGCGGCTGATGCCCAAGTGCTCGGCGACGCGGGTGAGATGCCAGTGTTTTGCCTCCAGGACCTCCTTCAGCGCTTGCCGCTCCGCGTCGAGCAGAACCTCGGTCCCTACAGATTCACCCTCAATCTCTGCGGCACCGCCGGACCTGTGGGAGCGGGCTTGCCCGCGAACGAGGGCAACGCCCTCGCCCTCTATTGCCTGGTCGGACATCTTCACGGGCTCACCCGCCCTCACGGTAGGTGGGCTGGTGCGGATGACTGCGGGGAGGTCCGCAAAGGTAATGCGGGCATCTTCGCAAAGCGCCACCAAAGTACGCAGCACATTGCGCATCTGCCGCACGTTCCCCGGCCAGGTAAATTCGAGCAACGCCTGCCGCGCCCTGGGCTCGATGTCTATGCGTTGCCCCTGCGTCTCCTGGCGTAGCAGAAAGTCCAGCAACTGCGCCTTGTCACTGCGTTCTCGCACCGCCGGCAACGCCACCTCCAGGCCATTGAGGCGGTAATACAGGTCCTCGCGGAAACTGCCCTGTTCAACCCGTTCCAGCAGGTCACGGTGCGTAGCGCTGACGATGCGCACGTCCACCGCCTGTGGCTCTCCCCCTATCGGCACCACCTGGCGCTCCTCCAGCACCCGCAGCAGGCGGGTTTGCAGGGCAAGCGGCATGTCGCCGATCTCGTCCAGCAGCAAGGTGCCGCCGTCGGCCTGCAACAGCTTGCCGCGCATGCCCTCCTTGCGCGCGCCGGTAAAACTGCCGCCGCGGTACCCGAACAGCTCACTCTCGATCAGGCTTTCCGGGATAGAAGCGCAGTTGATGGCGACGAACGGCTTGCCGCGCCGCTCACTGGCCTGATGCACAGCCTGGGCGAAGGCCTCCTTGCCACAGCCAGTCTCGCCGCGCAGCAGCAATGGCACATCGCGCTCGAACACCCGCACGCTGCGGCGGAAATCATTTTGCAACGCAGGGTCCAGCAGACAGACCAGCGGCTCCACTTCACGTGCAGGCCGCGGCTGGGCGGACGGCACTGACCAAACCGGCGCCCGGGCCTGCCCCCGCAGGCTGGCGAACACCTGGCGACCATCCAGGGTGCGCAGCGGCCAGGCAGTGCTGCCTCCGGGCGTGGCACGGCTGAACATTTCGTCATGGCTGCACGCGAAAAAGCACTCCAACGGTTTGCCCAGCACGCCACCCCGTACCGTGCCCAGCAGGTTCAGTGCGCTTTGGTTCGCAGCGCAAATGCGGCCATCGCCGTCGAACGCCAGCAAGCCTTCGCTGAACAGGCCGACCGACTCGGCTTGCAGGTGAAAACGCAATAACCATTGCTGCTCGAAATGGCGCAGGAAATAGCAGCTTTCGATCATCTTCGCCGACAGGTTGACCAATGCCATGGTGTGGAACTGGCTTTGCCGCGATACGTCGGGGCGCGCCGAGGACACGTCGAGTACCGCCAGCAGTTCGCCATGCGGGTCGAACACCGGGCTGGCCGAGCAGGTCAGGCCGGTGTGACGGCCACGGAAGTGCTCGTTCTGGTGGATGGTCAGCGCCTGGCGTTCGACCAGGCAGGTGCCGATGCCATTGGTGCCCTCGCGCGCCTCGCTCCAGTCGGCGCCCAGCCACAGCCCGGCCTGTTCGAAGCTGCGCCGCTCGGTGGGGGCACTAACGCAGTTGAGGATCACCCCGCGGGCGTCTGTCAGCAGCACCGCGTGGCCCGCGCCGGAAAGCTGCTGGTGCAGGCTGTTCATTTCATGGTCGGCAATTTGCAGCACCTGGTGCAGGCGCTCGCGGCTTTCCAGCAGGCGCCCATGCTCAAGCACCACCGGGGCTTCGATCACCGCCGGGTCGAGGTGGTAGTCCTCCAGGCAGCGCAGCCAGGAACGGGCGATGGACGGGTCACTGCCGCCCTCCCCAGCCCCACCATGGGCAACGCTATGGACCTGCCGGGCATGGCGAGTGAAGTGATTGCTCTGCATTGTTGTAATTCTCCGCAGATAGAGCGTCAGCCCAGCATCCTCCACCCGGGTAGGCTTTGCAATGCACACACCGGTGACGTGTCGCAAACGGCACAAAGTGTCACCCCTGGCGTACCGACGCCGGCACAGCCCTCCTTGATCAGGCCGGTAAAAATGACCCAAGTCATTGATTTGCCTGGCACGGCCAACACTGGCCCAACCCTTGCTCTATGCTTTTCAACTCCCTAAAAAGCACAATACCAAGGAGACACACCATGCGTTATGCACATCCCGGTACCGAGGGCGCGAAGGTTTCCTTCAAGAACCGCTACGGCAACTACATCGGTGGTGAGTTCGTTGCTCCGGTAAAGGGGCAGTACTTCGAAAATACCTCCCCGGTGAATGGCAAGCTGATCGCTGAATTCCCCCGCTCTACTGCCGAAGACATCGAGAAAGCCCTGGATGCCGCCCATGCTGCGGCCGACGCCTGGGGCCGCACTTCAGTGCAGGATCGTTCCAACGTTCTGCTGAGGATTGCCGACCGTATCGAGCAGAACCTCGAACTGCTGGCCATCACCGAAACCTGGGACAACGGCAAGCCGATCCGCGAAACCCTCAACGCCGACATTCCGCTGGCAGTCGATCACTTCCGCTATTTCGCTGGCTGCATCCGCGCCCAGGAAGGCGGCGCTGCCGAAATCAATGAAGGCACCGTGGCCTACCACATCCACGAGCCACTGGGCGTGGTCGGGCAGATCATCCCCTGGAACTTCCCGATCCTGATGGCTGCCTGGAAGCTTGCCCCGGCACTGGCCGCTGGTAACTGCGTGGTGCTCAAGCCTGCCGAACAGACGCCGCTGGGCATCACCGTCCTGCTCGAAGTCATTGGCGACCTGTTGCCACCTGGCGTGCTCAACGTGGTGCAAGGCTACGGCCGCGAAGCCGGTGAAGCCCTGGCCACCAGCAAGCGCATCGCCAAGATCGCCTTCACCGGCTCTACCCCGGTGGGCTCGCACATCATGAAATGCGCGGCCGAGAACATCATCCCGTCCACCGTCGAACTGGGTGGCAAGTCGCCGAACGTGTACTTCGAAGACATCATGCAGGCCGAGCCAAGCTTCATCGAGAAGGCGGCAGAAGGCATGGTGCTGGCGTTCTTCAACCAGGGCGAAGTGTGCACCTGCCCGTCGCGTGCCCTGGTGCAAGAGTCGATCTACCCGCAGTTCATGGAAGTGGTGATGAGGAAGGTGCTGCAGATCAAGCGCGGCGACCCGCTGGACACCGACACCATGGTCGGCGCCCAGGCCTCGCAGCAGCAGTTCGAAAAGATCCTCTCTTACCTGCAGATTGCCCAGGACGAAGGCGCCGAGCTGCTCACCGGCGGCAAGGTCGAGAAGCTGGAAGGTGCGCTGGCTACCGGTTACTACATCCAGCCGACCCTGCTCAAGGGCAACAACAAGATGCGCGTGTTCCAGGAGGAAATCTTCGGCCCGGTGGTCAGCGTCACCACCTTCAAGGATGAAGCCGAAGCACTGGCGATTGCCAACGACACCGAGTTCGGCCTGGGTGCCGGCGTATGGACCCGCGACATCAACCGTGCCTACCGCATGGGCCGCGGGATCAAGGCTGGCCGTGTGTGGACCAACTGCTACCACCTGTACCCGGCGCATGCCGCATTCGGCGGGTACAAGAAGTCGGGGGTCGGGCGTGAGACGCACAAAATGATGCTGGATCACTATCAGCAGACCAAGAACCTGCTGGTGAGCTACGACATCAACCCGTTGGGCTTCTTCTAGACCGCGTCGCCTTCTTCGCGGGTAAACCCGCTCCTACAGGTCCTGCGCTGGTCTTGAATTTTGCGCAATCCCTGTGGGAGCGGGTTCACCCGCGAAGAGGCCAGGCCGGCATACCCTGAACCCAGGGCGGCAACCGTGCACCAGCCGCTCTGGCTCGCTTCCTGCAGCACCCATCACCATCGGCCCGGAACCCTTCCGGCCACCAAGAAAAACAACAGGTGAATCTATGCCAAGCGAACATTCCGCCGGATCGCCGGCAGGCTCTTCCGTCGACTTCGAGAAAGTCGGCTCTGACTATTTCCAGCAACGTGAACTGAAAAAAGGCGCTGCCGGCTGGGTACTGCTGGTCGGCCTGGGCGTGGCGTACGTCATTTCAGGCGATTACGCCGGCTGGAACTTCGGCCTGGCGCAGGGCGGCTGGGGCGGCATGTTCCTGGCCACCTTGCTGATGGCCACCATGTACCTGTGCATGTGCTTCTCGCTGGCCGAGCTGTCGTCGATGATCCCCACCGCTGGCGGCGGCTACGGTTTTGCACGCAGTGCCTTCGGCCCGTGGGGCGGGTTTCTGACCGGCACGGCGATCCTTATCGAATACGCCATCGCCCCTGCCGCCATTGCGGTGTTCATCGGCGCCTACTGCCAATCGCTGTTCGGTATCGGCGGCTGGATGATCTACCTGGCGTTCTACATCGTGTTCATCAGCATCCACATTTTCGGCGTGGGTGAGGCACTGAAGCTGATGTTCATCATCACCGCCATCGCCGCCATTGCCCTGGCCGTATTCCTGATAGGCATGGTGCCCCATTTTGATGCAGCCAACCTGTTCGACATCGCCAAAACGGACGCCGTCGGCGCCAGCAGCTTCCTGCCGTTTGGCTATGTCGGCGTGTGGGCAGCCATCCCCTACGCCATCTGGTTCTTCCTTGCCGTCGAAGGCGTGCCGCTGGCCGCAGAAGAAACCAAGAACCCCAAGCGTGACCTGCCTCGCGGCCTGATCGGCGCCATGCTGGTACTGCTGGCCTTCGCCTTGCTGATCCTGGTGGTCGGCCCGGGCGGCGCAGGCTCCGAGGCGCTGAAGGCCTCCGGTAACCCGCTGGTCGAAGCCCTGTCGAAGGCCTACGGCGGCTCCACCTGGATGGGCGGCTTCGTCAACCTGGTCGGTCTGGCCGGGCTGATCGCCAGCTTCTTCTCGATCATCTATGCCTATTCCCGGCAGATCTTCGCCCTGTCCCGCGCCGGTTACCTGCCGCGCAAATTGTCGGAAACCAACAAAAGCAAGGCCCCGGTAATGGCCTTGGTCATCCCGGGCATCATCGGCTTTGCCCTGTCGCTGACGGGCCAGGGTGACTTGCTGATCCTGGTGGCAGTGTTTGGCGCTACCCTGTCTTACGTGCTGATGATGGCTGCGCACATCACCCTGCGCATCCGCCGGCCAAAGATGGAACGCCCCTACCGCACCCCGGGTGGCATCTTTACTTCCGGCCTGGCGCTGGTGCTGGCGTGTATCGCCGTGGTCGCCGGATTCCTGGTTGACCCGCGGGTAGTCATTGGCGCTGCAGTGATCTATGCGGTATTAATTGCCTACTTTGCTTTCTACAGCCGCCACCACCTGGTTGCGGGCACACCGGAAGAGGAATTCGCCGCGATCCAGAAGGCCGAAGAGGCCCTGCACTGATCGCCGCCACCCGCCGCGGGGCAACCCGCGGCTCTGGAGATTCTGTATGGCAAGTTTCGTACACACGGTCGGCCACCTGGTCTACCGCTTCGACAGCCTCAAGGACGTGATGGCCAAGGCCAGCCCGGCACGCTCCGGGGACTGCCTGGCTGGCGTGGCGGCCAGCAACGACGGCGAGCGTGTCGCCGCGCAGATGGCGTTGGCCAATATTCCGCTGACGCACTTTCTCAATGAAGCACTGATCCCTTACGAAGCAGATGAAGTGACCCGCCTGATCATCGACACCCACGATGCCCAGGCCTTCGCCCCGGTCAGCCACCTGACCGTGGGTGGCCTGCGCGACTGGCTGCTGAGCGAGGAAGCCAATGAAGACAGCCTGCGCGCCCTGGCGCCCGGGCTGACCCCGGAAATGGCCGCTGCCGTGTCGAAGATCATGCGCGTGCAGGACCTGGTGCTGGTGGCGCAGAAAATCCGCGTGGTCACCCGGTTCCGCGGCACCATGGGCCTGCGCGGGCGCCTGTCGACCCGGCTGCAACCCAACCACCCGACAGACGAACCGGCCGGTATTGCCGCCAGCATTCTCGACGGTTTGCTGTACGGCAACGGCGACGCCATGATCGGCATCAACCCGGCCACCGACAGCATCGCTTCGATTTGCGCCCTGCTGGAAATGCTCGACGCCATCATCCAGCGCTACGACATCCCCACTCAGTCCTGCGTGCTGACCCACGTCACCACCTCGATCGAAGCGATCAACCGTGGCGTGCCACTAGACCTGGTGTTCCAGTCCATCGCTGGCACAGAGGCGGCCAACGCCAGCTTCGGCATCAACCTGAACGTGTTGCAGGAAGGCTACGAAGCAGGTCTGTCGCTGAAACGTGGCACCCTCGGGCAGAACTTGATGTATTTCGAAACCGGCCAGGGCAGCGCGCTCTCGGCCAACGCCCACCACGGCGTCGACCAGCAGACCTGCGAAACCCGCGCCTATGCCGTGGCCCGTCACTTCAAGCCGTTTCTGGTCAACACCGTGGTCGGTTTCATTGGCCCGGAATACCTGTACAACGGCAAGCAGATCATCCGCGCCGGCCTCGAAGACCATTTCTGCGGCAAACTGCTGGGCGTGCCGATGGGTTGCGATATCTGCTACACCAACCATGCCGAAGCCGATCAGGACGACATGGACACCTTGCTGACGCTGCTGGGTGTGGCCGGCATCAACTTCATCATGGGCATCCCCGGCTCCGACGACATCATGCTCAACTACCAGACCACCTCGTTCCATGACGCGCTGTACGCGCGCCAGACCCTGGGCCTGAAGCCTGGGCCGGAATTCGAGGCATGGCTGGCCCGCACCGGCATTTTCACCCAGGCCGACGGCCGGGTGCGTTTCGGTGACAACCTGCCGCCGGCCTTCCGCCAGGCCTTGGCACAGCTTGCATAGGGATGACCATGGACCATCGCACGCCTACCCCCGACAACCCTTGGCTGGCCCTGCGCAACCTGACCCCGGCGCGCATCGCCCTGGGCCGCACTGGCACCAGCCTGCCGACCGGGGCGCAGCTGGACTTCCAGTTCGCCCATGCCCAGGCACGTGATGCCGTGCACCTGGCTTTCGACCACGCCGGCCTGGCCAGCCAGCTCAGTGACCGCGGGCGCGAAAGCCTGGTGTTGCACAGCGCGGCCAGCGACCGCCACCAGTACCTGCAGCGGCCGGACCTTGGCCGCCGGCTGAACGAAGACTCGATTGCGACCCTTCGCCAGCACGCCCAGGCCAACCCAGGCGGCGTCGACCTGGCCATCGTGGTGGCTGACGGCCTCTCGGCACTGGCCGTGCATCGCCACACGCTACCGTTCCTGACCCGCTTCGAGGAACAGGCTGCCGCCGACGGCTGGACCAGCGCCCCGGTGGTGCTGGTGCAGCAGGGCCGTGTGGCAGTTGCCGACGAGGTCGGCGAGCTGCTGGGCGCCCGGATGACAGTGATGCTGATCGGCGAGCGCCCGGGGCTGAGCTCGCCCGACAGCCTTGGCCTGTACTTCACCTATGCCCCCAAGGTCGGCCTGACCGATGCCTACCGCAACTGCATTTCCAATATCCGCCTGGAGGGGCTGAGCTATGGCATGGCGGCGCACCGCTTGTTGTACTTGATGCGCGAAGCCTGCCGGCGCCAACTTTCCGGGGTGAATCTGAAGGACGAAGCAGAGGTCCACAGCCTGGAGAGTGAAGACAGCGCCAGCCAAAAAGGTAACTTCCTGCTCGGCAAAGGGTAAAAAACCTGTCACGGAAGGCGGATTGCACTTGTGCCGTGCATTGGGGCAGCATGCCCTTGAACGCTGCTGGCATTCCGCTGTTTTCCAAATGGACTCTGAGGGCCGCACATGCGCATCATCAAGGCAACCCTGGAACACCTCGACCTGATCACGCCGTTGTTCGTCAAATACCGTGAATTCTATGGGCAGTTGCCCTACCCCGACAGCTCGCGCAGCTTTTTGGAAAAGCGCCTGAAACGGGATGAATCGGTGATTTACCTGGCACTTCCGGATGATGACGACGGCAAACTGCTGGGCTTTTGCCAGCTGTACCCGAGCTACTCGTCGCTGTCGTTGAAGCGGGTATGGATTCTCAACGATATCTATGTAGCTGAGGACTCCCGGCGCATGCTGGTGGCCGACCACCTGATTCGCGAGGCGAAGAAAATGGCCAAAGAGACCAATGCTGTGCGCATGCGGGTGTCGACCAGCGCGAACAATGAAGTTGCGCACAAGACTTACGAATCCATCGGTTTTCGCGAGGATACCGAGTTCAAGAGCTACATCCTGCCGATCAGTCAGGATTGACCGGCACCGACCTCTTAGCGGGCGTGCCCGCTAAGAGGCTGATGAAGGAATCCCCCTCTACCGTAACCCCCCGCTACAAACTCCTCGGGCATGATCCTCACTTAGCCGTATAATGGCGCACCTGTCATGTGTGAAAATTTACCCCTCCCCCGGTAACCAAGCCTACGCCCAAGAACACAGGTGCTGTACATGGATTTCAACCCGCTGGACCTTATCCTGCATCTCGATGCCTACCTCGATCTGCTGGTCACCAATTACGGTCCCTGGATCTACGCCATCCTGTTCACCGTGATCTTCTGCGAAACCGGCCTGGTAGTCATGCCATTCCTGCCGGGCGACTCGCTGCTGTTCATCGCCGGCGCCGTTGCGGCGGGTGGTGGCATGGACCCGGTGCTGCTGGCCGGCCTGCTGATGGCCGCTGCAATCCTGGGCGACAGCACCAATTACGTGATCGGCCGAACGGTCGGCGAGCGGTTGTTCAACAACCCCAACTCCAAGATCTTCCGCCGCGACTACCTGCAGCGTACCCACGATTTCTATGAACGCCATGGCGGCAAGACCGTGACCATGGCGCGCTTTCTGCCTATCTTGCGTACCTTTGCACCGTTCGTCGCGGGCATCGCTCACATGCACTACCCACGCTTCCTCGGCTTCAGCGTTGCCGGTTCGCTGCTATGGGTCGGCGGCCTGGTCACCTTGGGCTACTTCTTCGGCAACGTCCCGTTCATCAAGCAGCATCTGTCGCTGATGGTGGTGGGCATCATCATCCTGTCGCTGGTGCCGATGATCATCGGCTTGCTGCGTGGCCGCCTGGGCCGTACGGCCAAGGCTCACTGAACAAACAGGTAAAGAACAAACGGCATGTGGTCATTCAGCGCCTGGCGGCGCAAGCGTACTCTGGCGCGCTACCCGATCACGCCACAGCAATGGCAGGCCGTACGCGAGCGGCTGCCGATGCTGGACGGCATCAGCGACGCTGAAGACCACTGGCTGCGCGAAGCCTGCATCCTGTTCCTGCTCGACAAGCACCTCACCTGCCTGCCCGGTGTCGAGCTGGACGACGAGCAGCGCCTATTGCTGGCTGCCCAGGCACAGTTACCGCTGCTTCACCTGGGTGAGCTGAACTGGTACCAAGGCTTCCACGAAATCATTCTGTACCCCGACGACTTCAAGAGCCCCCAGCGCCACCGCGATGCCAGTGGCGTGGAGCATGTATGGGACGGCGAGCACAGCGGCGAAGCCTGGCAGCAGGGGCCGATCATCCTGGCCTGGAACGGCGTGCTGGCGAGTGGTGGCTGGGAGGCCTACAACCTGGTCATCCATGAGCTGGCGCACAAGCTCGACATGCTCAATGGCGATGCCAACGGCCTGCCACCGTTGCACAGCGGCATGCCAGTTGATGAGTGGGCAAGCGCCATGCAGCAGGCTTACGACGATCTCAACCAGCAACTGGACGCCAACCCCGACGCCGAAACTGCCATCGACCCTTACGCTGCGGAAAACCCGGCAGAGTTCTTTGCCGTTACCAGCGAGTACTTCTTTAGTGCCCCCGACCTGCTTCATCAGGCTTATCCACAGGTCTACCACCAGTTGTCGCTGTTCTACCGGCAAGACCCGCTGGCGCGCCTGTGCCGGCTGCAGGCGGAACACCCCGAGTACCGCGAAAGCCAAGCCTGACGGGCCCGCACATCAGGCCAAGCGTGGCATGCCCCGGCAGAATGTGCCTATAATCGCCGCCACTTTTTGGTCAAACACGGGGGCACTGCCCAATGAGCTACAGCAAGATTCCGGCGGGCAAAGACCTGCCGAACGACATCTACGTCGCCATCGAGATCCCGGCCAACCACGCGCCGATCAAATACGAAATCGACAAGGACAGCGACACACTGTTCGTCGACCGTTTCATGGCTACCCCAATGTTCTACCCAGCCAACTATGGCTTCATCCCGAACACCCTGGCTGACGACGGTGATCCGCTGGACGTGCTGGTGGTTACCCCTTACCCGGTGGCCCCAGGCTCGGTTATCCGCGCCCGTCCGGTCGGCGTGCTGAACATGACCGACGATGGTGGCGGCGACGCCAAGGTCATCGCTGTTCCTCACGACAAGCTGTCGCAGCTGTACGTCGACGTCAAGGAATACACCGACCTGCCAGCCCTGCTGATCCAGCAGATCGAGCACTTCTTTGCCAACTACAAAGATCTCGAGAAGGGCAAGTGGGTCAAGATCGAAGGCTGGGAAGGCGCCGACGCCGCCCGTGCCGCGATCACCAAATCGGTCGCTGCCTACAAGGGCTGATTCCGACTGCAGAAAAAACCCCGCTTTGGCGGGGTTTTTTTATGCCTGAATGGGCAACGCGCGCATTTCCGGGAATAAATCCTACACAGTCCTACGCTAGCATCCTACAAGCAGCCTCTTTTCTTACAAGTTCAGTCAACATCCGGTTCATATCCTTGCTGACAACTCGCCGCTACACTCGCTGCCATGAACACTTCCGGCGACCGACTCAGAGCCCTGCTCCATGAATGTGGCCTGACCCCTTCCGATTTCGCCGCTCAGCGCAGCGTCACAGCACAGCACGTCAACAACTGGTTCAAACGCGGTGTGCCTTTGGCCCGGCTGGACGAACTGGCCGATTTGTTCTGTGTACACCGCCGTTGGCTGCGCACCGGTGAAGGTCCCAAACACCCCCACCCGCTCCTGCGTAACGGCTGTCCACGGCCAGCGCCCGCCAACCCGCTTACCCCGCTTTCGGAACATCGTGGCCGGGTACTGAAGGTGCCCTACTACGAAGTGCACAACGGCTTGCTGTCGCCGGTGGGCAGCAAGCACCTGCGCTTGCCGGCAAACACCCTGAAGGGCTTGGGTGTGCAAGCCGGCAACGCAATCTGCCTGGCAATGCCGGCCAGCAACATGCTCCCGCTGATTCCGCTGGAAGCTACCCTGGCCATCGACCTGGGCATGACCAAGGTGGTCGAGGGCGAAACCTATGCCCTGCTGCAAAACGGCATGCTCAGGGTGAACAACCTCAGTCTTGGCCCGCACGAAACCCTGTACCTGCACAGCCATGACCGGCGCAACTACGCGGTCGAACGCTACACCCCTGCTCAGCGCCAGGCGCAGGGCCTGGAAATTCTTGGCTGGGTGTTCCATTGGTCACATTTGCGCCAGCAGCGGCCCAGTTGAAGCACCCTGCGCAATTTTTTGCTGGGCATCCTGCGCCCGCCCTTGTATGCTACGCCGCACATTAAGCCCCGACCGGCGCAAGCCGCGGTCCAGAGGGCTCGGCGATATCCCACACGGGCATCTGCCATCTCTTTCAGGCCCTTGATGGCCACACAGTTAAGGCGATTGCGGCTTACCATAAATTAGTCGGAAGCGTCCCCGAGAAGCCGGCCACAAGCCGGCTTTTTAATTTAACAAACCTTCAAAAACAGCATTCACAACCCGCGGGTTTCCAACCCCTACCTCCGTGCATAGAACGCAGCCCTTTGCGCCTCCCGCTCTGCTCAGCCCCCGCTGTTGAAGGGCAGCCCGCAACCTATCCTGGTGTGTCTGTTTCTTCTTGTAACGCATATAAACATCAAATTGATATTTCGAAATCTTCCAATGGGGCGGTTTTTTCGAAGGTGGGTGTTTCGCTCTTGACTATAATTAAACGATTAGATGTATGCCACACGTGCAGCTATCATTAGAGATTGCTTAATAATAATATTTAATCTGTAACGGCTTGGTGTATTGATGAGGACTTAGCATGAACGCCTTATTGAAAGAGCTGCACGCCTATCATCATGAGGTGGCTACCAAAATTACTCAGATCAAAGAGTTACTGGAGAGGATTAGGCACGGATCTGCGGGTGCCGATGACCGCAAGCTGTTGTTTAAGCAACTGGAAGCCTTGCATGGCGATGCAGAGCGGCACCACCATGAAAATGAAGAGCTTATTCGGCTGGCCTTGCTGGCAACCGAAGCCCCGATCCACCAACGGGTCATGGCTATCGAGCAAGATCATCAAGCCTTCAAGCGAATTGCCGGACAACTCAAGATGTTGGAGCAGTCAACGCAGGAAGCGAGAGTAATCGCTGATACGATCGAAGACTTCATCAAGAAATACTATGATCATATGGATGCCGAGGAGAATATTTTCTTTCCGGTGGCAGACAAGTGGTTGTCAGACAGCCAATGGCAGGAAATAAAGCTTAAATGGCACTAATCAGCGTTTTAAATATCGTGTATTAAAATCAGGGTACTGCTTAATACTCAAACTCGTAACTTTATTGCACTGATACCCGATGGGACATATACCCTCCTATGGCAATTTACCGTAAGGTGGATTAGCCGGACGCATACGATAGGGTTCCAGAGAGCACATTCTTGACGCTCAGTCCGATGCGTACTATCAGTGACCGACTGGAGGACTTTGCAGCTTTCTGTTGCATACCTCAGAAAGCCTGAACCTTGCTCTGCCACTCTCCTTGGCCTGATACAAAGCTTGATCTGCCAGGCCTACAAGCTGATGTGCGTCCTGCCCCTGCTTAGGCTGGAGACAGGCTACACCTTGTGAAATAGTCACCCGGTCAGCGACCAATGACTCCACATGAGGGATCTTCAGATTCTCCACAGCATCAGATAACTGCTGAGCAACGGTAGCGGCGCCACTGAGGTGGGTGCCGGGCAGAACGCAGACAAACTCTTCACCGCCATAGCGCGCAACCATATCCAAAGGTCGTCTGATCCCACTGTCCAGAGCCGCTGCAACAAGGCGCAGGCACTGGTCCCCCGCTAGATGCCCATAGTGGTCATTGAAGCGTTTGAAGTAATCGATGTCGACAAGAATCAGACCCAGCCACCCTCCGTCACGGCACAAGTGACTCCAAGCTGCATGGAGGTGTTGCTCGAACGCTCGTCGGTTGGCTATGCCTGTCAAACCGTCGATCGACGCCTGGCTCTTCAAGTAGTCGCTTTGCAACTTCAAAGTCAGATGGGTTTTTACCCGAGCGCGGGCAATACCGGGATGAAATGGCTTGCTAATGTAGTCAACAGCGCCAAGCTCAAGTCCTTTTGCCTCGTCCGCCTCTTCCCCCTTGGCGGTTACGAATATCACAGGAATGCCCGCGGTCAACGGACTGGCCTTAAGTCGACGACATACCTCATAGCCGTCTATGCCGGGGAGCATCACATCGAGCAGGATCAAATCCGGGAACTGTGTCAGGGCCATATCCACTGCCTTATTTCCATCCATGGCCATGTAAATTTCATGGTCAGCACGAAACAACTCATTCAGCGCGTGGATATTGAGTGCCTGGTCATCCACGATCAATAAACGCGGCTTGACCTTTGGATGTCCAGATTCATCGTCCATCAACATTCCTTTTGAGTGAGTCGGTCAGCTTATCGCACCACAGGGTGGCTGACTGGAAATCTAGATCGTCGACGGCCTGCTTAAGCGCGTCAAAGATCGCTTTGCTGTGTAACGGTACCGCATCCTGCAAGGACTCAGCTCGCTGGAGTGCGACGAGATTGCTGCTGACCAACAGCGCTCGCAGGCCACCCAATTCACTTTCCCAGTCCCTCTCCGTGAATGCAAGTGGTCGTTCAGTAGCGAATACCACGGGAGTGGCAAAGGCAAGATTGAGCCGTGTGCAGTCAGACGCGAGTTGCATGTGCAGGTGCAATAGCCACCGAGGATTGGCCATGAACGACTGCCCCTCCTCCGGCGACGCCTGCAGGAGGCGCAGCTCCAGCTCGGCAGCCAGCGCGGATAGCCCACTGGCACCCATGGTGCCGGCACTGCCCTTGATGGTGTGCAATTGCATCAACACACCGGCCTTTTCGCCGTTGCTGCAGTGCCGCTCCAGCTTATCAAGGTTTTGTCGCATCTCATCTGGAAAACGCTGCAGCACATTACGCAACAGTGTCAGGTTACCGCCGAAGCGCCGCAACACACTCTCGGTTGACTCATCGCTCGGCGAGTCGCTCGATTGAATGGCCGGCCGGACAGGCACCTCTCGGTCCAGCAGCTTCCTGAGAACCGCTACAAGGTTTTCCAGATCAACAGGTTTGCCTACATGTTCATTCATTCCTGCGGCCAGGCACGCCTCACGCTCGGAGGTTGAGGCGTTTGCAGTCATGGCGACAATAGGCAAGCCCCAATGAAGGGGGCTTTGACGAATCCGACGGGTTGCCTCCAGCCCGTCCATGTCAGGCATCTGGATATCCATCAGTACCGCATCGAAGGTTTGCACGCCATTCAACACGGCCTCGACACCCTGCTGTCCCCCCTCAGCCAACGTCACTTTGGCCCCCTCGAGTTCCAACAGTTCCTGAGCCACCTGGCGATTGAGCGGATTATCCTCAACCACCAATAACTTGATACCGTCGAGCCTGGATAGCGGGCTCACGGGCCCAGTGACATTGGAGGGTTGCGTACCTGAAACTGCAAGCCCCACAGTAGTGGCAAGCTGCTTAGGGGTGATTGGCTTGCTCAAGACCGCAACATAAGGCTCCTGTGGCCCCTGCTGTAAACTCGCGAACACCTCGTGACTATGCGCAGTAACCATCACCACTACCGGCGCAGAATCCATGAGCGAGTCCCGTATAAGGCGAGCAGCAGTCAGGCCATCGACATCCGGCATGCGCCAATCCATCAACACTACATCGTAAGGGCGCACATTCGCGGCAGTTAGCACGCGCTCCACCGCCTCTCGCCCTCTACTGGCCTGATCGACTTGCCATCCTAACGCGACAGCAGTTCTAGCAAGTACTTCGCGGGCCGTGTGATTGTCGTCGACCACCAACACATTGAGGTCAGGAAAAACTGTCGTGTGCTCTGTCTCAATGGTATTCGCCAAAGCGAACTCCAGCTCGAACCAGAAACAGCTGCCCGCCCCTGGCTGACTGTCCACTCTCAGGGTGCCGCCCATCAGCTCGATCAGCCGCTTACAGATCGCCAGCCCCAGGCCCGTCCCACCATAGCGTCGACTGATAGAGGCCTCGGCCTGGCTGAACCCGTCGAAGATCCGCTGGAGTTGCTCTTCGCTGATACCTATTCCCGTATCGGTCACAGAAATTCGCAGCCGAACAGCATCGGGCCGACGATCACAGACTCTGATACTAACGGTAATCTCGCCACGCTCAGTGAACTTGAGCGCATTGCCAGCCAGATTGATAAGAATCTGTTGCAGACGCAGGCTGTCGCCCACCAGGCATGGGGGTAATGAGGTATCGAGATCGAACAACAATTCGACATCCTTATCTGCCTGGTTGCCCCCCAGCACCGCAGCAAGGTCCGTCATCAGCCCATTGATCTCGAAGGGATGTGGATCGAGCTGCAGCTTGTCGGCTTCGATCTTGGAGTAGTCAAGAATGTCATTGAGCAACCCCAAAAGCGATTTGGCAGCGCCGTGCGCCTTGCGGATATAGTCAAGCTGCCGCGCATCAAGCTCTGTGGCCTGAACCAAATGCAGCATGCCCAGCACAGCATTCATGGGTGTGCGAATTTCATGGCTCATGTTGGCCAGGAAAGCACTCTTGGCGGCATTGGCCGCGTCCGCCTGTTCTTTAGCGAGAAACAAGCGTGACTGCAGCTCATGTTCTACAGTGACATCGCGATTTATGCCTATAACTTTCCGGCAGCCTGTTTCAGCAACATACTCGATCCTGGCAGCGGCCTGAACATAACGAATACCGCCATCGGGTAACTGAAGACGGAACAGTGTCTCGAATACGCCGTTCCCATCAAGTAATCCCTGTAGCAATCGGGCGGCAACTTCAGCGTCGTCGGGGTGCAGGCGCTCCTGCCAGTGCTTGTAACTCAGGCCAACCGCTTTCAAGGCGAGCGGCTGTTCATAAATCTCGAACATTCGATCATTCCACTGCAGATCATCGTCTTCGGGAGACCACGTCCACACCCCCAGTTTCGCCACATCCGAAGCCAAGGCCAGCTGGTCGCGTGCCGAAGCGATGGCATCATGCTGACGCCGCTGTTCGGAAAGATCGAAGAGCACGGCGACGAGCATGGGCTGACCGCCAATCTGCATGCAGCCCAGCGTGACCTGCGCGGGGAAGATAAGCCCATCCTTGCGTCGAGCCTCCACTTCTCGGGAAACCCCGGTCATATTGCTGCTGGCCGGATCACCAAGCGCATCCTGCGAGAGCGACAAGTCACCCTCGAATAAAGCAGGCAACAAGACTCCAACGTCACTGCCGACAAGCTCGTCAGGTTGGTAGCCGAAAACGTTCTGCGTAGCACGATTGCAAGACTGAATCAGCCCTGTCCGATCGATCCTGATGACAGGGTTGACGGCTGTATCGAGAATGGTCTGTGTCAGTGCCAGGCTGTCGGCCAAGCGCTCCTCTACCTGCTTGCGCCGGCTGATATCGATAGCGATACCCAGGTATCCACTCAACCTGCCATCGGCATTGTGCATGCCGGTGACCAGCAACGTAACACTGAAACGCGTGCCGTCCTTGCGCACGTACGTCCATTCCCGAACCTCCGCCTCGCCCAGAGAAGCCTTGTGCACAAAAACGCGGAAGCCCCCTATCGTTTCTCCATAGGCCCGGCTCAACTCCTCGCCTCGTTGTGCCATCTCCTCATCCAGATGGAACATACCGGGGGTGCGAAGGCCAACGACTTCCTCGGCCGTATAGCCAAGTAATTGCTCAGCCCCTCTGTTGAAAACGGTGATGATGCCCTCGAGGTCGGTCGCGATGATCGAGACCTGTGATGCCGAGTGCAGGACGTTGGTCAGCAGGGCATTCAGCTCGCGCAGCTCTGTCGTGCGCTCGGCCACCTGATGCTCCAGGCCAACATTCAGTTCCAGAATGCGTGCCTCTGCCCGCTTCTGCTGGGTGATGTCGCGAACGGTCTTGGAGGCCCCAACAACCCGCCCTGCAGCATCACAAATAGGCGAGACTGTTACCGAAACGTCTAAGGACTGGCCGTCTTTACGCACTCGTCGGGTCTCAAAGTGCTCGATACGCTCGCTGCGAGCTATTTTCTCCAGCAAATGCACTTCCTCGTCCGCCAACTCGCAGGGCAATATCCGGCCCAGTAAAGTGCGACCCAGTACCTCGTCGCTGCCATAGCCAAAAATCTTCTCGGCGCCATGGTTCCAGGCCGTGACGATGCCATCCAGGGTCTGGCCAATGATTCCATCGTTGGAGTTCTCAACAATGGCCGCGAGCTTGGCCTGTTCCGCCAGAACGTCGCGTCGACGTCTACGGCTGACACTGAAAACCCCTACCAATGCCGTAATCAACAGGGTGCTGCACAGCCCGATGCCAAAGGCACTGCGGGGAGAGAACTGACGTAACTCCTGTACGAAAGAGGGGTATGCAACCAACTCGATATCCCAACGCCGACCAGAAACCACCTGAGTCAAATGAGTGCGCATGACCTCCTGCTCATCCCCACCATTGTGTTTGAGCTCGTAGAATTGCACCGGGCTGGCAACATCGGTCACATCCCGTAAACGCAACCACACTCCATCAGATGGCAATGGAAGCCCTTCGAGGACATCCTCGGTCAGCAGCGGTGCATAACTCCAACCAAAACCTTGTGCCATTCTTTCGGCAACGGTATCCGGCGTATTTCCCGTTCGGTAGATCGGCAGCAGGAACAAGAATGACTGCAGCGGCTTGCCCGTTGCCTGAACCAAGGTGATCGGGCCCGTGAGACGCGCAGCTCCCGTGCGCATTGCCGCGTCAGCAGCCTCTCGCCTGTTCTTTTCTGACGCGATATCCAAACCTACCGCTGCCAGGTTCTTCTCCTGAGGCTCGATGTACTGAATGACGAAGCGCTCGCCCTCACGTGGCGTAAGCTGGCGTATCGTGAAATCAGGTTTGCCATCGAGCCTGGCCTTTTGCAGGAAAGCCGCTTCGGCACTGGCTGGAACGCGACGAATGAAACCGAAGCCGCGAGCCCCCGGAAACTCGGTATCGAGGTCTCGAGTCTTGATGTAAGTCAAAAAGCCATGACGGCTGGCCTGTTGCTCGCCCATGACCTGAAGAGCACCACGCGCCCCTCTCAAGCCGAACTCATAAAGATGGATGCGAGCAGCAACAGCATCGCTTGTACGCTGGACTGCACGGGTCAATGCAGCCTCGGCATGCGCCCTGTTCTGATTCATCAGAACGTAGGAGGCCATAAGGGTAACCGCCAGGCCTGCAACAAACACAGCGATCATCGCTGTAACAGATCCAAGCTTCAGAATACGATCTTTCAATTTCACCCCACATCAGCGGCTGGCCGAACGAGAAAAATCGATTGCGCTAGATTGGCCTCAGATTGCCGGTCTTCAGCATCTGTTGCAGTTGCAGGAACGGTACCGGGCGGCAGTAGTGATATCCTTGCATCAGCCAGCAACCCAGTGCCATGAGGCTGATCGCCTGCTCCTGGTTTTCCACACCTTCGGCAATCAGTTCCAACCCCAGCGCCTGGCCCATACGCACAATGGCTTCGATGATGGCGGCATCACTGTGGTCGTCAAGCATGTCGCGCACAAAACTCTGGTCGATTTTCAGCACATCGATGGGCAGTTGCTTGAGATAACTCAGGCTAGAGTAGCCGGTACCAAAATCGTCGATTGCCAGCCGCACACCCATGCACTTCAGCGCCTCAAGTGTTTCTCGCGCCTTGACGACATTGTCTGCCAATACGCCCTCCGTGATTTCCAGCTCAAGCAAGTACGCAGGAAGCCCTGAGTCCTGGAGCCCCCTACGTATCATGTCGAAGAAATTATCTTCACGAAATTGAACAGCGGAAATATTGACGCTGACGGGTACTTGAAATCCTGATTCCATCAATAGGCAGGCGTCTTTACAGGCCTGCGTCAGTACTTGACGCCCCAGCGGAACAATCAATCCAGTCTCCTCTGCGACCGGAATGAATTCACCTGGTGAAAGCAGCGTACCATCGGATTGTCGACAGCGAATCAACGCTTCCATGCCACGTATACACCCCGTTCGGGCATCCATTTTCGGCTGATAGAAAACCTCGAAGACCCCCTGTTCCAAGGCGCTGCGCATATGTTGTTCAAGCATATGCCTGGCACGGGTGCTGGTTTCCAATGTCCGGGAAAAGAAGCGGGAGCGATTCCTGCCTTCACGTTTGGCCTGATACATGGCTGCATCGGCGTGACTGTAAAGCGCTTCCAGGTCGGTACTGTCCTCGGGGTAGATACTGACACCAATACTGGTGGTGATGCTGTAACGCTTCTCGCCAATCTGCATCGGGGACACAAGCGTCCGCAATAACTGTTCGCTCAAGTCCCCGATCGCTTCTAGCCGGACCACTTGCGGCAGTAAAATCACGAACTCATCGCCTCCTGGCCGGCTCACCGTATCCTGCGGCCGAACGCTGCTGGCCAAACGCTCAGCGACGCACTTTAGAATGGCATCCCCGACTGAATGCCCCAATGAGTCATTGATGCTCTTGAAATGGTCCAGATCCAACAGTAACAACGCGACCTTACTGCCGTTGCTCTGGGCCTGCTGGATCGCTTGTGCTGCGCGGTTCGTGAATAGTTGACGGTTAGGCAAGCCAGTTAGCGCATCGTAATAGGCCAAGCGCTTGGCTTCATTGCGCAGATTCAGGTGGGCGCGTACATGGGCCCTCACCACGGGAACATTGATAGGCTTTTGGATAAAGCCAACCCCTCCGAACTCCAGGGCACGAACTTGATTGTCGCACTGGGTATGGGAGCTGACGAACAGGACGGCAGCGTCACAGAGCTTTGGGTCGGTCTTAATCGCCCGGCACAATGCAAAGCCATTCATGTCGGGTAACTCGATGTCGATAAGGATCAGGTCGGGGCGGTATTCCCCGGCCACCTGCATCGCTTCACGGCCGTCATGGGCAACATGAACCTCACCGAAGCTGCTGACAGACCCTTGAAGAATTTCACGATCGCTTGATTGGTCATCAACGATCAGGATCACAGAATTCATCTGATCTGCCAGATCAAGCATGTGTTGCTCCTGGAAATCCATTTCAAAGCGTCAGCGTAGACGATGAGCTGCGAATTGCGCAGTCAGACGAGCCCCGCCAAGGCTTTCAGACGTGTGACCGTTTCCGTCGGTTCATCGTGTTCGAGCGCAGCCGCCAGACGCATGATCACCTGATTGCGGTGAACATGGGACTTTGGCAAAGCATACACAGCACCGATCAAATCACGCATCGACATCGGCAGTGCCCAACGCGCCTTCAGTGCAAGCGCGAAAGCGCGGCCATAAGTTGCAACCGCCAGCGATAGCATATCGTCATCAATTGCATGTCCGCGCCCAGCCCAAAGATCAGCCTGATACAAGACACACAGCTCGCCGATCCGGTGAAGTAACGCAGCGGCATGCAGCGGCGCCGGGTCCAGGTCGCATTGCCTGGCGAGGGGTACAACCCGCTCGGCCAAGCGCTCCGAGGCCACAAACTGCTCTTGTAACCATAATCCAATCAGCGGGTCTTCAACGACCGATGCCTGACGCAATGCCATCGCTATCGCCAGGTTGAGCGCCGTTCGCCCGCCAAGGCGCGTCAACGCTTGCGCCAAGCCCTCACACGGCTGTACCCCACCGCCATAAGCGGCACTGTTCGCAGCCGAAATGAGGTAAGCGCACAGCGCCGGCTCGTTTTGCCAGCGCATAGCCAGCTCGCGGAAATCCACCGGCACACCACTGAAGGCTTGCTGGAGGCTTTCTTTCACACTGGAAAACAGTGGAAGGTCCAGATCGGAAGCCGACAACTGACTCAGGTAAGTATCCAGGCTATCACTGAGGGCAGGCGCCGCCGGGGCCAGCTCGTCATCCGGCAATAGTGCATTGATCTTTGCCATGACGGCAGGAACATCAAAAGGTTTAGTGATGTAAGCACTGATACCCAATTGCCTTACTTCCAAAACGCTCTGCCGGTCAGAGCGCCCAGTAATGACCACCAAGGGTATTTCCGTATCAGACGTGCGTATAAAGCGAAGCAAGTCGACACCTGCACCGTCGGGAAGATTCCAGTCAGACAACACCAATTGGTAGTGACCACATGCCCACGCCGCCATCGCAGCTTCGACACAAGAAAAGCACTCGACCTCGGTCGCGGGCTTAGAGGCATGGATCATCTGGCGGATCAGCTCAGACATCCAAGGATCATCGTCTACCACCATGATGCGTATCGACAAGACGAATCACTCCGTTGAAAAAGGCCTTACGCCTGCTCGCTGTCAGCAGTGCCGCTGGGCACCCACGAAGCTAAGCCAGGCTGCACCAGTGCTGCAAGTGCCTAGGGTATAGCACGCTCCGGCAAAGGGTGTATCAGAGCACTCGTTCGATTACCCTTGATCGTGTTTCTGCTACCACCTGATTACGCCCTTGCTGTTTGGCACGATAGAGCAGTTGATCTGCCTTATCGAAAACCTCGGCCATCGAGTCGCCAGGCTGCCACAGCGCCACGCCCAGTGAAACAGTGATGTGGCCTACTGTTTCCAGGTCGGCCGATGCTATCGAGAGCCGTAACCGCTCCGCGATAGCTGTCGCCAATGCAATCGAACTGTCGGGAAGCAGCACAACGAACTCTTCACCGCCAGTACGGCAAAGCAGATCGCTGGGCCGAGCGTTCTGCTTCATCAACGTGGCCACCGCACTGAGTGTCTCGTCACCGACGGCATGACCATAGGTGTCATTCACACGCTTGAAATGATCAATATCCAGCGAAATCACAGCGATTGAGTTTTTCGTCTCCAACCAAACAGCAAGTGCGTCTTGCATAGCCCGACGATTGGCCAACCCCGTGAGCGCATCTGTTTGAGCCTGGCGGTTGAGCCTGCCGATCTTTTCCTGCAATAGAGTTGCGCTGAGCAAAAGCGCTCGACGTAATTGCCAGCTCTCCGCATAGTCCACAGGAATGGTGCTAATGCGCTCATAGCTTTCGGGTGAGTCCAACCGTTCGGCACTGTCCGCCAATCGGGATAATGGCCTGGAAAGCCGAATGCCCAGCCACCAGATCAGCAGCAAGCCCAGCAAGCCCAGCGGTATGATGCCTTTGGCGACCTTCAGCGCACTCGTACACAATGAATCCTGAATGCCAGCCATGGGTTGCGTAGAAACTATCCCCCAGTGGCTACTGGAAATCATCGCATGGCCCGCAAGCATCTCATTACCCTGACCATCCACCGCCCGGATGGAGCCAAGCGCTTGGCTCAATGCAGCATCAACGATCTTGTCTTGCTTGATGATCCTGCCGATCTGCCGAGGATCAGGGTGGTAAAGCACACGACGCTGGCTGTCCACGAGAAAGACGTAGGCACCATTTTGTCGATGGTTCAAATCCATCAGGGCTCGCAGTGAATTCTCCTGCGCCAAACGAAGCGTGCCCCCCACGAGTCCAAGGTATTGCCCTTGCACATCGAAAACCGGATAGGAAACGAAAACCACCAGATTGCCGGAGAGGGACTCAAAGGCATTACTGATCATTGGCTGACGCCGCTGCAGCGGCTCACGCTTTTGAAGCGCTTGACCATTCAGGTGCAAAAGCTCTGGTGCGGACGCAACGATGGTGCCGTCGGCATTGGCGATAAGCACTGAATTGAAGCTGTCATCCTGTCCGAGCAGCCGTCGAGCCTCAAGCTCTAGTTGCTGCTGATCGGTGAATGTATCTGCGACAATCGTCGCGCTGTATCCGAGACGATCAAGGTCCGAGCTTAGTACCTCTTCTACGCCTGTAGCGATGCGCAGAGCGTAGGCTCTGTTAGCATCTAGCGCGTTCCCAATGAGCTCTTGCTCTTGCGTTTTGAACATTACCCAGAATGTGTTGGCAAGCGTGGCTGCCGCGCTGATCAACGCAAACGTGAGCAGTACAATACGCAGGTTCAACCTGGGTTTCGATTGGCTAGGCATTCAGTGTTCCAAGAGCAGGGAGTTCTAGCCTGGTCAAATCACAAGATTCATGAAAAACGCGAAATCTCAAGCTTTTCCGGCCCTTGCGCGATACCTGCATTATCCCTAACAGCGGTCTAACTTTTAGTCAGTCTCTCATGCCTGCCCACCTGTGACCAACAGGTAACTCATAGTGGACTAGCTGATATCCCGTAATGCGATGTGAGCTCCCGGTTTAAGGTGCTCAATGATTGCATTGAAGTTCCGTGGGTCAGCCTGCCCCAACATCCAGAATGAAGACCCAATGACAACAACCCATTGGACGCTGAAGAATGGATATAGGGGCAGCAGACAAAAGGACAAAGGAAATGCCCCCCATCACTGTGGTTGCGGGATGGCCGATTGTCCGACAGGCGCGGGTGATCGAAGGCCTGCCTGGCCAGTGATCAGCCCTGCCCCTGTCCGACTCAAGGTTGCGCGTACTTGAGCACGTACAGGCACAGCTCGCGATAGACATCGACAGGCAACTGCGACATCAGCTTCTGAGCCTGACCGAGGGTTTTGCAATTGAGTTCGGCCATCGTCCGACGGTGTTCCGAACCCAGCAGGCCGGCATGCACCACCTGCGCATACTGAATATAGGAACAGGGGAAATCGGCCTGGGGACTGCGCTGGACCTTGAAGTTGATCTTCAGGTCCGCCCCGCGGAAGAATGCCCTGCCCTGGTAGGTCTGCTGGGGCACGAGGAGCCCTTTTTCAGGACAGGTGCTGTGACAGACCGGCAGGCTATTCCTGTCCGTCTCCAGGCCACGTCGATAGATCACGATTTCGGAACCCGGCACCTCGATACAGGCGTTTTCGAAAGCATCGATGATGGACCTGCCATTGATTTGCGCCTCTTCGATCTGCGTCAGGCTGACCACACGCTCGATCTCATGATTGCCAACGCTGTTGACCACACGGTCCAGGGTCGACCAGTGGCTGAACTCTTTCTGGCACGCTATCAGATGGACCTCGCTCTGATAGCCCTGCCGGGCGGCTTCAGGTGGAAAATCAGCGAAATGAGGGCTGTCGAGGGCGGTCTCCATGATGATGTTGTATTTGTTTTCCATCGCATACGTGCAAATCATTGCCCCCAGGCGCCAGATGAACGACTCGGTATGCTCATAGACATGCAGCACGCCTTTGTCTTCCATCGCCCGATAATGAGGGTGCAGTTCACGAAAATGGGTTTCGTAAAGGCGAACATAATTGTCGTAGCGCCCGCTCTTCAGCAGCGTGTTTTCCAGCAAGTACGTCTTACCCGAGCCCTGTGCACCGGCAATGATGAGCATTTTGGGCTTGAGCACGCCGTCGACGTAGTCGCGCTTCTTGTCGAACAATGTGTCGACGACCTTCCTGAATGCGAGATGGAGATCGGTATCGGTAAAAGGATAGAGAGAGGACATGACGGTTCGTTTCCTGGGTTTGCCAATGTGACCGTCACGAAGGTAGGCGCTGCGGCAGGTGAAAAGGGGTAGATGGTTACTGCTGCAAGTCTCATCGAAGGTAGTAGAACAGCGGGTTGCCAGTGAGGTGGCACTGTGCTGTATGCTTGGGCGGTCTTCAGGGCGGGGTGAAAGTCCCCACCGGCGGTAAATCGAAAGATGAGCCCGCGAGCGCCCCGACCATGTCGGGGGTCAGCAGATCTGGTGCAACTCCAGAGCCGACGGTCATAGTCCGGATGAAAGAAGGCGTTATGCAGGGGCCATCCGGGCGCCCTTGCGCGCGCATTTTGTTCGCCCCGAGACGTTCATCGATCATTCACGAGGAGCGTTTCATGTTCACCCAGCACCCCGCGCAATTCCCTAATGTTTCCGCCGCCATCGCCGCTTTCAAGGCCGGGCGCCCTGTACTGTTGCTCGACGATGACGACCGCGAGGACGAAGCGGACATCATTGCTGCCGCCGAGAACATTTCGCTGCAGACCATGGCCATGATGATTCGCGATTGCAGCGGCATCGTCTGCCTGTGCCTGGACGAAGCCACCGTCGACGAACTGCAGCTGGCGCCCATGGTGCAGAACAACCAGGCCAGGCACGGCACCGGTTTCACCGTTACCATCGAAGCGGCCGAAGGTATCACCACAGGGGTTAGTGCCCAGGACCGCATCACCACCATTGGCGCAGCACTGCGCTCCAGCGCCGAACAGCGCCATATCGTCAGCCCGGGGCATGTTTTTCCGCTGCGCGCCCGCAATGGCGGGGTGCTGACCCGCCGTGGGCATACCGAAGGTTCGGTGGACCTGGCGCGCCTGGCCGGCCTGCGCCCGGCAGCGGTCTTGTGCGAGCTGATGAACCCCGATGGCAGCATGGCCCGTGGTGAGCAGGTGGCGGTATATGCACGGCAGTACAATTTGCCGGTGCTGACCATCGAGGAACTGGCGCGGTACCGTGAAGCGATGGTGGAACGGGAAGCTGCTACGGCTTGATGGTTTTCTGCGCCTGACTTGAGGTAGATGGCGGCGCTGAAATCGAGCGCCGCCTGCGCGGCGCATCGCGAGCAAAGCTCGCTCCTACATTTTTCGGGCCAGGAACATCTGTGCTGCGCGCGATCGCCTTGTTTGTTTCATACAGTATCGAGGTTCGCCCCAGAAGCCTGCTCCACACAAGTTTGCTCCCCCCGCCCCGCTCTGCTAGTGTCGCGCCGTTCTGAATGCCACCGAGACAGTCGCCATGGCCCGCAAAAAAGCCTCCCTCGATTTCGAGCAATCCCTCGCAGACCTGCAAGCACTGGTCGAGCGCCTGGAGAACGGCGAGTTGTCGCTGGAAGAGTCGCTGGCCGCCTTCGAACAAGGCATCGCCCTGACCCGTGATTGCCAGGGCGCCCTGGCCCAGGCCGAACAGAAGGTGCAAATTCTGCTGGAGCGCGACGGCGAACTGGCTGCCCAGCCCTTCGACGCGGAGCCCGAAGCATGATTGGCACCTACCAGGCCAGTTGCCAGGCGCGCGTCGACGCAGCCCTCGAACCGCTGTTCATCGCCCCGACCAAAGAGCTGGAACGCCTTTACGCCGCCATGCGCTACAGCGTGATGAACGGCGGCAAACGCGTGCGCCCGTTGCTGGCCTACGCGGCCTGCGAAGCCTTGGGCGCCCCGGCCGAGCAGGCCAACGGTGCAGCCTGCGCGGTCGAGCTGATCCATGCTTACTCGCTGGTACATGACGACCTCCCGGCCATGGACGACGACGATTTGCGTCGCGGCCAGCCAACCACCCACAAGGCTTTTGACGAAGCGTGCGCCATCCTTGCTGGCGACGGTTTGCAGAGCCTGGCTTTCAGTGCCCTCCTCGACCCATGCCTGAGCCCGCAGATCGACAGCATTCGCCTGGCCATGGTTCAGGTACTGTCCAAAGCTGCCGGCCCGGCCGGCATGGTCGGCGGCCAGGCCATCGATCTCGGTTCGGTGGGCCAGAAGCTGGACCAGCAGGCGTTGGCGTTCATGCACCGGCACAAGACCGGCGCGCTGATCGAAGCCAGCGTACGCCTCGGCGCCCTGGCCAGCGCCCGCGCCGAACCGGCACAGCTGGATGCCCTGCAGACATATGCACAGGCCATTGGCCTGGCATTCCAGGTGCAGGACGACATCCTCGACGTGGAAAGCGACACCGCCACCCTGGGCAAACGCCAAGGTGCAGACATAGCGCGTGACAAACCGACCTACCCGGCCCTGCTGGGCCTGGAAGCCGCCAAAGCCTATGCAATCGAACTGCGCGACCAGGCGCTGGCCGCACTGCAAGGGTTCGGCGAAACGGCCGAACCGCTGCGGGCTTTGGCGCGTTACATCGTCGAACGCCGTAACTAAACAGCTTCACCTATCCCCGTAGGATCGGGTCTACCCGCGAATGCGATCTTGAATTTGCCAACGCATTCGCGGGTAAACCCGCTCCTACAGGGGGCCGCGTAACCTGTGGTCGAATGGGCACTTTTCCCACAATGGGGTAAACTGCCGCGTCTTCACACACCTATAACGACTCGCCTGATGCCCACGACGTTTCAAGAGATCCCCCGCGAACGCCCGGTCACGCCGTTGCTCGACCGCGCTGACACGCCTGCCGGCCTGCGCCGGCTGGCCGAAGCCGACCTGGAGACGCTGGCCGACGAACTGCGCCAGGAACTGCTCTACACCGTCGGGCAGACCGGTGGGCACTTTGGTGCCGGCCTGGGCGTGATCGAGCTGACCATCGCCCTGCACTACGTGTTCGACACCCCGGACGACCGGCTGGTGTGGGACGTGGGGCACCAGGCCTACCCGCACAAGATCCTCACCGGGCGCCGTAACCGCATGCTCAGCCTGCGCCAGAAGGACGGCATCGCGGCCTTCCCGCGCCGCAGCGAAAGCGAGTACGACACCTTTGGCGTTGGCCACTCCAGCACCTCGATCAGCGCCGCGCTGGGCATGGCCATTGCTGCCCGCCTGCAGAACAGCGCGCGCAAGTCGATCGCGGTGATCGGTGATGGCGCGCTGACCGCCGGCATGGCATTCGAGGCGTTGAACCACGCCCAGGAAGTCAATGCCGACATGCTGGTGATCCTCAACGACAATGACATGTCGATTTCGCGCAACGTCGGCGGCCTGTCCAACTACCTGGCCAAGATCCTCTCCAGCCGCACCTACGCGAGCATGCGCGAAGGCAGCAAGAAAGTGCTGTCGCGACTGCCAGGTGCCTGGGAAATCGCCCGTCGCACCGAGGAGTACGCCAAGGGCATGCTGGTGCCAGGCACGCTGTTCGAAGAGCTGGGCTGGAACTACATCGGCCCGATCGACGGCCACGACCTGCCCACCATGATTGCCACCCTGCGCAACATGCGTGATCTGAAGGGCCCGCAGTTCCTGCATGTGGTCACCAAGAAGGGCAAAGGCTTCGCCCCTGCCGAGATCGACCCGATCGGCTACCACGCCATCACCAAGCTGGAGCCGGCCAACAAGCCCGCCGCGCCGAAGAAAGCCAGCGGCCCGAAATATTCCGCGGTGTTCGGCCAATGGCTGTGCGACATGGCCGCCGCCGACAACCGCCTGGTGGGCATTACCCCAGCGATGAAGGAAGGCTCGGACCTGGTCGACTTCAGCGAGCGCTACCCTGAGCGCTACTTCGACGTTGCGATCGCAGAGCAGCATGCCGTGACCCTGGCGGCCGGCATGGCCTGCGAGGGCAGCAAGCCGGTGGTGGCGATTTACTCCACCTTCCTGCAGCGTGCCTACGACCAGCTGATCCACGACGTGGCGGTGCAGAACCTCGACGTGCTGTTCGCCATCGACCGTGCCGGCCTGGTCGGCGAGGATGGCCCGACCCACGCCGGCAGTTACGATCTGTCGTACCTGCGCTGTATCCCAGGCATGCTGGTGATGACCCCCAGCGACGAGAACGAGCTGCGCAAGATGCTCACCACCGGCCACCTGTACAACGGCCCGGCAGCTGTACGGTACCCGCGTGGTACCGGCCCGAATGCGCCGATCAGCGGTGACCTGCAACCACTGGAGATCGGCAAGGGTGTGGTCCGCCGCCAGGGCGAGAAAGTGGCCCTGCTGGTGTTCGGCGTACAACTGGCCGAGGCCATGCAAGTGGCCGAACAGATCAACGCCACAGTGGTCGACATGCGCTTCGTCAAGCCGCTGGACGAGGCACTGGTGCTGGAGCTGGCAGGCAGCCATGAGCTGCTGGTAACCATCGAAGAAAACGCCATCATGGGTGGCGCGGGCGCTGCTGTGGGTGAGTTCCTTGCCAGCCAGGCAGTGCTCAAGCCGCTTCTGCACCTGGGGCTGCCGGATATCTATGTCGAGCATGCCAAGCCTGCGCAAATGCTGGCTGAGTGCGGGCTGGATGCGGCCGGGATCGAGGCCTCGGTGAAGGCCCGCATGGCCAGGCTCGGCCTCTAGGGCTCTTTCGCGGGTGCCCCGCTCCTACAGGGACTGCACAGTGCTCAAGATCTGTGGAAGTCCTGTGGGAGCGGGTTGACCCGCGAATGCTTTGGAACTGCCCATGAAGAAGTCTGCCTGCGCCGCAATTCTCTGCGCTCCAACATTCCTTCTGGCCGCTGAACGCGACGACGCCCTCAAGCTCCCCGACGTGCTGATCAGCGCCAGCCGCCAGGTCGAGTCGCGTACCGCCACCAGTGCTGCAAACACGGTTTTCACCCGCTCCGACATCGACCGCCTGCAACCCACCAGTGTCACCGACCTGCTCTCCCGCGTACCGGGCGTGCAAGTGGCCCCCACCGGTGGCCGTGGCAGCCTGCCTGGCATCTTTATCCGTGGCACCAAGGCGGCGCAAAACCTGGTGCTGGTCGATGGCGTACGCATCGCCAATGCCACTTCGGGCGACAGCGGCCTGCAGTTTCTGGACGTCGACCAGATCGAGCGGGTTGAAGTGCTGCGTGGCTCGCGCTCGGCGATGTACGGTAGCGATGCCATTGGTGGGGTGATCCAGATCTTCACCCGACGTAGTAGTGGCCCCGGCCTGCAGCCACGCCTGCGCATGGCCGCCGGCAGCAACCAGACATTCCAACGCAGCCTGGGGCTTTCTGGCGGCAACGACACGACTCGCTTCAACCTTGGCGCCAGCCTGGATGAAACAGCCGGCATTGACTCGACCGGGCCATCCTTCGCCAGCGATGGTGACCACGACGCCTACCGCAACAAGGCGTTGAACCTTAGCCTGAGCCATACCTTCGGTGAGCGCTTCGAAGCCGGCCTGAACCTGCTCGATAGCCGTGGTCGCAGCGAGTACGACAACCCGTTCGGCGGCTTCGACCCCGTGACCTTCGAGAGCTTCGGTCAACAACCCTACACCGACTTCAGCGTCAGCAGCCTGGGCAGTTACGTTGACGTTCAGTTCACCGAAGCCTGGCATTCACGCCTAGAACTGGCACATAGCGAGAACCGTGACGACAAACGCGACAAACTCAGCGCTGAGCGCTTCGTGTTCAACACCTACCGCGATCAGGCTACCTGGCAGAACGACTTGGCCTTTGGCGAGCAGAACACAGTACTGATCGGTGGCGACTGGTACGAAGACCGCGTACACGGCAGTACCGATTTCACTGAGGACAGCCGCTGGAACCGTGCCGTGTTCGCCCAGCACCGCTATCAGGGCAAGCAGTTCTCCACTGAGCTGGGCGTGCGCCATGACCGCAACCAGCAGTTTGGTGGCCAGACCACCTGGAGCGGCAGCCTGACCGTACCGCTGAACGCGCACAACGATGTGCTGCTTTCCTACAGTGAAGGCTTCCGTGCTCCAACATTCAACGACCTGTATTACCCACAGTTCAGCAACCCGAACCTGGACCCAGAGCACTCCAGAAGCTACGAGCTGCAATGGCGCAGCCAGCTGACTGCAGAGAGCCGGCTGGAGACTTCGCTGTACCGCACCGACCTGCGCGACGCGATCATCTTTGGCCAGGACTCGATACCCCGAAACGTCGCCTCGGCACGAATCAATGGCGTGGAAATGGCGCTGGCGCAGCAATGGGGCGCCTGGCACAGCCAGCTTGGCCTGGCGCTGATCGACCCACGCGACCGCGACACTGGCCACACCCTCGCACGCCGCGCCCGCCGCACCATGAGCCTGGACCTGGACCGTGAGTTCGGGCGCTTCAGCGTGGGCGCCAGCTGGCAGGCGGTCAGCAGCAGTTATGACGATGAGGCCAACCGCAACCGCATCGGTGGCTATGGTCTGCTGGGATTGCGCGGCAGTTGGGCGGCTAGCGACGACCTGAAACTCGAAGCCAAACTGGATAACCTGCTGGACCGCAGCTACAGCCGCGCCCTTTACAGCTACGAGGGTGCGTATCACCCTTACCGCGAAGAGGGCCGCACTGTACTCTTGAGCATCACCTGGACCCCGGCGCTTTAGCGTCCAGCAACGCACACAAGCGGGCGGTGGCTTCGATCATCTGCCCGCTGGGGCGCTCCAGCCCTTTGTCCGGCACCACCAGCAGGCGACCATCAGCAACCGCTCGAATCTGCGGCCAGGCTTTCCAGCTGGCCAATTGCGCCTCATCGGCTGCCAGGATGACCTGCGGATTACGCAGCAGCACGGACTCCACATTCACCTGTGGCGCCGGCTGGCCAAGGTCGGCGAACACATTGCGCGCCCCGCACACGGCCAGGGCGTCGGTCACCACCTGGCGGCCACCGAGCGTGTACAACGGTCGATCCCAGACTTGATAGAACACCTGCAAGGGTTCATCACGCCGATACTGCTGGCGCAGCTGCTGCAGCCGCTCACGGAGGGCTCGCGCGTATGAATGACCTTGCTCGGCACGCCCGATACGCCCGGCAATGGCCTCGATCTGCTCGATCAGCTGGCTGATGTCGTGGGGTTCGGCGCTGAAGGTGGCGATACCCAGGCGCTTGAGCTGGTCGCGCTGGGCCGGTGGCACACTGCCTGGCCACAGCAGCAACAGGTCAGGGCGCAGGCTGAGCAGGCGCTCCATGTTCAGTTGCCCCTGGCGCCCGACCGAAGGCAAGTGGCGCAGCGCAGCCGGCCGTTCGCCGCCATCGAGCACGCCCACCAGCAGGTCGTCGGCCTGCAGCTCAAGCATGATCTCGCTCATAGAAGGGGCCAGACTGACAACACGCAGCGGTTCTGCAGCCAGCACGGTACAGGCGAACAACGCCAGCAGGCCAGGTAGCAGTCGCATCAGCCTAACTGGCGCGGAATACGATAGAGGTACAGCACTACAACCGTCGACAGTGCGAGCAGAATCTGCGGCACAGCCTCCAGGCCGACCAGCACCGACAGTGCGGCGACCCAAGCCGGAAAGCAGGCATACAGCATGGCCATGCGCCGTACCCGCGCCAGTTCGATCCAGGCAGTGGGTTCTTCGCCCGTGCCAAGCACCTTGGAGGTGGCAATAAGTGCGCGCTTGTAGGCGCCGAAGCGCGGCAGGCTGAGAAACATGGTAGCCGCACCGGCGATGAACAGTGGCATGGCCAGCACCGGGATCAACGCATCGCCTCCCCCAAAGGCCCAAGCCATGACAGGCAGCGGCACCAGGCCCACCGCCAGGTACTGCCACCAAGCCAGGGCCAGGCGCCGCTTGACCTCGGCGCGGGTCACGCCTGGGGCACCTCGCCCTGGTGTTCATTGCCCAGCATGTGGCCCAACTTGCCGGCCTTGGTCGCCAGGTAGTAGCGGTTGTGCGGGTTATGCCCGGTGTGCAGCGGCACACGCTCGGCAACCACGATGTTCATGTCGGTCAGGGCTTTGACCTTGCGCGGATTGTTGGTCATCAGGCGCAGCGACTTCACGCCCAGGTGCTCGAGCATCGGCAGGCATATGGCGTAGTCACGCTGGTCGGCAGCAAAGCCCAGGCGTTCGTTGGCCTCTACGGTGTCGGCGCCGCCATCCTGCAGTTCGTAGGCGCGAATCTTGTTCAGCAAGCCAATGCCACGGCCTTCCTGACGCAGGTACAACAGCACCCCACGGCCTTCGCGGGCGATGGCCTGCAGCGCGGCTTCCAGCTGCGAGCCGCAGTCGCAGCGCTGGCTGAACAGTGCATCGCCGGTCAGGCACTCGGAATGCAGGCGCCCCAATACCGGCTGGCCGTCCGCGATATCACCCAGGCTGAGCACCACATGCTCACGGCCTGTGGCTTCGTCTAGGAAACCATGCATGGTGAAGGTCGCGAAGGGCGTCGGGAGTTTAGAGGCGGCAACAAAGACGACGGGCACGTTGTGCTCCTGGAATAAGTAGGAAATTTCTCGTGGGCCGATTGTATCAGCAGGCTGGGGGATGTGGGCTGGCTGTATACAGTGGGTTAAGATCGAAAAATTCGATACTTATTAAAAGCCACCCCTCAATCACAAGCCCGCTGCCACAGCGGACCGCGCTATACCTTGATGTATTCAGTCTCAGTGCGGGCGACTATCCGCATTGAATGGATAGGGCTGTTTCCAGTGCTCGAAAATCGGCTTCAGCTCGCCGCTACGTACCAGCTCTTTCATGCGCTTGTCGAACAGGTCGCGCAGGGCCTTGGCTTGGTCGTTACGGGCGAAGGCCAGGTACAACGGCAACTCGGCCACATGAGTACGGCGGAAGCGCTCGGGCTGGGAGGCTTGCCCGAGCACGTAGTCGATCTCGGTCAGTGCATCGATGTAGTAGTCCACCCGGTCATGGTCGAGCATTGGCAAAATGCCCTCGCGACGCTGGATTTCGCGGAACTCGTGCACATTGGGCAAGTAGCTGCCGTAATCGTAACCACGCACCCAGGCCAACCGGTACTTGCCGATGGTCTCCAGGGTAGGCGCAGGTTTGCTGGCCAGCCCCAGGGCATAGATATGGTCCATATCGAAGTGCCAGCGCGGGTACAGATTGTAGTCGTTCTCTTCCTTGTACGAGCCAACCCAGGCGTCAGCCTCGCCGCGCTTGACCAGGCCAACCGCCCGGCTGTAGGGCGCGCTCTGGGTAACCACCTTGACCCCGGCCGGCTCGAACACTTTGCGCAGCACATCCCAGGCTACCCCGGTACCGTCGGCGTTGGTGTAGTCGAGCCACTCCTCGCTAACCAGATGGATCTGTTTCGGCACGCCCTCGGCAGCCATTACCCACGGGGCAACACTCAGCAGCATTGCCAGCAGCACAGTCCTTATGGCCATTCACGCGCCCCCTGTTTCAGGCAACCGCCCACACCAGAACCTGCATGCCCAGCCAGGCAAACACGCCGGCCAGGATATCGTCGAGCATGATGCCGACGCCCCCGTGCACATGGCGGTCGATCCAGCGAATCGGCCACGGCTTGAGGATGTCGAAGAAGCGGAACAGCAGGAACCCTGCCAACAGCCACTGCCAGCCCTCCGGCACCAGCCAGAGGGTGATCCACATGCCGACAATCTCGTCCCAGACAATGCCTTCATGGTCGTGTACGCGCAAGTCATTGGCAACTTTGCCACACAACCAGAAGCCAAACAGCATGCTCACGCCGAGCAACAACCAGTAACCCCAGTCGGGCAGCATCTGCCACAGCGGGATGAACGGTATGGCCACCAGCGAGCCCCAGGTACCCGGCGCCTTGGGCAAGGTGCCAGAACCAAAGCCAAAAGCGATGAAGTGCCACGGGTTGCGCCAGACCGAAGGCGGAACGAACTCCGCAGGCACCTGATTGGGGTGATCGGTCACGGTATCTCCCTGAAGTGTTGATAGCCCCGCTGAACGGGAGTGATGTCCTGGCCCTGCGCGTCGCGCAAGGTCACGCCTTGCCCTTCGAGCACACGGCCGACGGTATGCACTTCGATAAAATCGAAGGCTGCCAAGGGCGCCAGCGCCTCGGGTGGCAAGGTGAAGGCCAGTACGTAGTCGTCGCCACCGGTAAGCGCCGCCTTCACCGCTGCTTCCCGGCCGAGGAAGGCCTCCAGAGCAGGAGACACTGGCACTTGCGCCAGGTTCACCTCCAACGCGACACCGGATGCCTTGGCAATATGCCCACAGTCGGCGAGCAACCCGTCGGAGATGTCCAGCGCCGCCGTGGCCCGGCCACGCAGCAGGGCACCGAGTGTGAGCTGCGGCATCGGTGACCAGTAATGGGCCAGCAGCGGTTCGGCCTGCGCGGCAGGCGCCTCGCGCTCACCCAGCACCAGCGGCAATGCACCGGCGGCCTTGCCCAGCGAACCACCGACACACAACAGGTCACCCGGCCTTGCACCGCTGCGGCGCAAGGCCTGGCCAGCCGGCACGCGGCCGAACACGGTGACGGTGATACTCAGCGGGCCGCGCGTAGTGTCACCACCGATCAGGCTCATGCGGCAACGGTGGGCCATGCGACCAAGGCCGTCGGCATAGGCCGCCAGCCAGTCAGGGCCAACGTCAGGCAGGGTCAGTGCGAGGGTGAAGCCGATTGCAGTCGCGCCCATGGCTGCCAGGTCACTGGCCGCCACAGCCAATGAACGCTGGCCAAGCAGCAACGGATCGCAAACAGCAGGAAAGTGCACCCCGGCGACCAGGGTATCGGTCGACACCGCCAGTTGCTCACCGGGGGGAAGGTCCAGCAGGGCGCAGTCGTCACCGATACCCAGCGCCACGCCCTCGCCGCCCTGCGCACAAGGCGCAGCGGCGAAGTAATGGTTGATCAGCTCGAACTCACCCATGGCCAGGCAGCGCCAGGATCAGCGCTTGTTCGCCTTGACTTCTGCTTCACGCAGCGCCGGAGCGAGCTTGTCCAGTACGCCGTTGACGAACTTGTGGCCGTCAGTGGCACCGAAGACCTTGGCCAGTTCCACACCTTCGTTGATCACGACGCGGTACGGCACGTCGACGCGCTTGATCAGCTCCCAGGTGGACAGGCGCAGCACGGCCAGCTCGACCGGGTCGAGCTCTTCCAGGGCGATGGTCATGCAAGGCACCAGCGCCTTGTCGATTTCGCCCTTGATTGCCGGGACCCCATGCAGGATCTCGCGGAAATAGGCACCGTCGACATCGGTGAAATCGTTATCCACCCGGAACTGCGCTTCGATCTCGTTCAGCGAATGCTGGGCCATGTGCCACTGGTAGAGGGCCTGGGTCGCGAGCTTGCGGGCTTCGCGGCGCTTGGCGCTCTTCGAGGGCTTGCCGGCATCCGCAGGTTTTGGATCACGCGGGTTGAAACGATCGCTTTCGTCGCTAATCACTTGGCCTCCAACTGCGCCAGCAGGCTGACCATTTCCAGTGCGGACAGGGCAGCTTCAGCACCTTTGTTGCCGGCTTTGGTGCCAGAACGCTCGATGGCTTGCTCGATGGAGTCGACGGTCAGTACGCCGAAGGCCACCGGAACACCGAACTCCATGGACACCTGGGCCAGGCCCTTGGTGCATTCGCCCGCCACGTATTCGAAATGCGGGGTACCGCCACGGATCACGGCGCCCAGGGCGATGATCGCGTCGTAGGCGCCTTGCTGGGCGACCTTCTGTGCCACCAGCGGGATCTCGAATGCACCCGGGGCACGGATGATGGTGATGTCGCTTTCGCTGACACCATGGCGTACCAGGGCGTCAACGGCACCGCTTACCAGGCTTTCGACAACGAAGCTGTTGAAGCGGCCAACCACCAAAGCATAGCGACCTTTGGGGGCGATGAAGGTACCTTCGATGGTCTTCAGGGTCATTCCGATATTCTCATCTTCAAGAGCGAGGCCGCATACAAGCGGCCTCGACAGGGGTCTGGACTCGAGCAGAGGGCGTCAATGCCGCCTCAAGTCACTCGGAGGGCACGTATTCTACAACTTCCAGATCGAATCCGGATATCGCGTTGAACTTCATAGGCGAACTCATCAGGCGCATCTTGCGCACGCCGAGGTCGCGCAGGATCTGCGAACCGGCACCCACAGTGCTGTAGGTGGTCGGTGCCTTGGTCGGCGCATCGCCCGCACTTTCGCGGATGTGCGCCAGCAGCACGTCGCCGTCCAGCGGATGGCCCAGCAGCAAGACCACACCGCTACCGGCCTCGGCCACGGCGGCCATGGCCGCGCGCAGGCTCCAGCGGCCTGGCTGCTTGACCAGCAGCAGGTCACGCAGTGGGTCCATATTGTGTACCCGTACCAAGGTCGGCTCTTCGGCGCAGATCTTGCCCAGGGTCAAGGCCATGTGCACGTCGCCTTCGACCGCGTCACGGTAGGTGACCAGGTTGAACTCACCCAGCTCGCTCTCCACCGATTGCTCGGAGACACGCTGCACGGTGCGCTCGTGGATCATGCGGTAGTGGATCAGGTCGGCGATGGTGCCAATCTTCAGGCCGTGCTCGGCGGCGAACACTTCCAGTTCGGCGCGGCGCGACATGGTGCCGTCGTCGTTCATCACTTCGCAGATCACGCCGCTTGGCTCGAAACCGGCCATGCGCGCCAGGTCACAGGCGGCTTCGGTGTGGCCGGCACGCGCCAGCGTACCGCCTGGCTGGGCCATCAGCGGGAAGATGTGACCTGGGCTGACGATGTCTTCGGCCTTGGCGTCCTTGGCAGCAGCAGCCTGCACAGTGCGTGCGCGGTCGGCGGCGGAAATACCGGTGGTGACGCCTTCGGCGGCTTCGATCGACACGGTGAACTTGGTGCCGAAGCCAGAGCCGTTGCGCGGTGCCATCAGCGGCAGCTTCAGCGTTTCGCAACGCTCGCGGGTCATCGGCATGCAGATCAGGCCACGGGCGTGCTTGGCCATGAAGTTGATGTGCTCGGGCAGGCAGCATTCGGCTGCCATGATGATGTCGCCTTCGTTCTCGCGGTCTTCGTCATCCATCAGGATGACCATTTTGCCCTGGCGGATGTCTTCGACCAGTTCTTCGATGCTGTTGAGCGCCACGCGGCACCCCCTTCTCAATCAGGATTTCAAGAAGCCATTGGCGGCCAGGAAGCTTTCGGTAATGCCACTGCCCTTGCTCGGTTCGGCGGCCTTGTCACCCAGTAGCAAGCGCTCCAGGTAACGGGCCAGCAGGTCGACCTCAAGGTTTACCCGACGCCCTGCACGGTAATCGGCCATGATGGTTTCGGACAGAGTGTGCGGGACAATGGTCAGCTCGAACTCGGCGCCATTGACCTCGTTGACCGTCAGGCTGGTGCCGTCGACGGTGATCGAACCCTTGTGGGCGATGTACTTGGCCAGTTCCTTTGGTGCACGCACGCGGAACTGGATGGCGCGAGCGTTATCGCTGCGCGAAATGATTTCGCCGACCCCGTCGACGTGGCCGCTGACCAGGTGCCCGCCCAGGCGGGTGGTGGGCGTCAGGGCTTTCTCCAGGTTGACCTTGCTGCCGCTCTTGAGGTCGATGAAGGCGGTACGCTTGAGGGTTTCGACGCTGACATCGGCCCAGAAGCCGTCGCCCGGCAGCTCTACGGCCGTGAGGCAAACACCGTTGACGGCGATGCTGTCGCCGAGCTTGACGTCCCCCAGATCGAGCTTGCCGGTCTCTACGTAGACGCGCACGTCACCACCCTTGGGGGTCAGACTGCGGATGGTGCCGATGGATTCGATGATGCCGGTGAACATGGGGTCTTCCTCAAAAACGGTTTGCGCGGGGCAAGCCCGGCATTATACGCCGGGCGCCGGCAGGGGGATGGCCGTGACCCGCCAGTCATCGCCCACTGCGCGCATTTCGGTAATTTTCAGCCGCGGGGCCTCGCTCATCTTTTCCAGTGGCCAGTCCAGCAATGGGCGGGCCTGGGAGCCGAGGAAAGTGCCGGCGACGAACAGCTGGAACTCATCGACCAGGCCCAGCCGGGCAAAGGCACCCACCAGGCCGGCACCAGCTTCCAGCAGGATTTCGTTTACGCCGCGGGCGGCCAGGGCCTGCATCAGCGCCGCAAGGTCGACCTGGCCATTGTCGCCCGGCAAGCTGAGCAATTCGTGGCCGGCAGCGGCATAGCGCGGGTCATCTGCGACAGCAGTCACCACAAGAGCCGGGCCGGCCTGGAAGAACGGCGCAGCCAGTGGCAGGCGCAGGCGGCCATCGATCAACACTCGCAAGGGTGTGCGGCTGAGTGCCAGGGCGGTGGTTTCGGCATCCAGGCCCAGCTCGGCGCCACGCACGGTCATGCGTGCGTTGTCTGCCAGTACACTGGCGGCGCTGGTCAGCACCACGCTGGAACGGGCGCGCAGGCGCTGTACCGCCGAGCGGGCGGCCGGGCCGGTGATCCACTGGCTTTCACCACTGGCCATGGCGGTGCGGCCATCCAGGCTCATGGCCAGCTTGGCGCGAACGAACGGCAGGCCGTGCTCCATGCGCTTGAGGAAGCCTGGGTTGAGGGCGCGAGCCTCGGCTTCGAGCACCCCGCTGGCCACTTCGATTCCGGCTTCGGCCAGGCGCCGCAGGCCCTGTCCCGCCACTTGCGGATTAGGGTCCTGCATGGCGGCTACTACACGCGCCACACCGGCCTTGACCAGCGCTTCGGCACACGGCGGCGTACGGCCATGGTGGCTGCATGGCTCCAGGGTGACGTAGGCACAAGCCCCGCGGGCAAGTTCACCCGCCTGACGCAGGGCATGCACTTCGGCATGCGGCTCGCCGGCGCGTACGTGCCAGCCTTCGCCAACCACCTCGCCATCACGCACGATCACGCAGCCTACCCGCGGGTTCGGGTGGGTGGTGTACAGGCCTTTGCGCGCCAGCTCCAGCGCGCGGGCCATGTAGTGGGCATCAAGGATGGCGGCTTGGCTGGGCATGTTCACTCTTTAGCTGGCTCACGGGCCAGGCGGTCGATTTCTTCGCGGAACTCGTCGAGGTCCTGGAAGCGCCGGTACACCGAGGCAAAGCGGATATAGGCCACTTCATCGAGTTTGCGCAACTCGGCCATGACCATTTCACCGACCACCAGCGATTTGACTTCGCGTTCGCCAGTGGCACGCAGCCGGCTCTTGATGTGCGCCAGCGCGGCTTCCAGGCGCTCGACGCTGACCGGACGCTTTTCCAGCGCCCGCTGCATGCCGGCGCGCAGCTTTTCTTCGTCGAAGGGCTGGCGTGTGCCGTCCTGCTTGATCAGCCGGGGCAGCACCAGCTCGGCGGTTTCGAAGGTGGTGAAGCGCTCGCCGCAGGCCACGCATTCACGGCGGCGGCGCACCTGCTCGCCCTCGGCGACGAGGCGAGAGTCGATGACCTTGGTGTCGTTGGCACCGCAAAAGGGACAGTGCATGGTGGCAGGCAACAAAAAAAGGGAGGGTCATGGTAGCGCATTGCACTGGCAAGACAAGCCAAAGGGGTTAACATCCATGGGAAATATGCCCGTGAAGGACTCCCCCATGCACTACCGAGCGCTCGTCGTGCTGTGCTGCGCCGCTCTGCTCGCTGCCTGCGGCAGCGACAGGCCAAAGACCGACAACCCGGCGCCCACGCCAGCCCGCTCGGCCAAGGCCGAGGTACTGGGCCCGCTACCGGCCTACCAGCGCGAGCTGAGCGGCACCTTGCTGGAAGTCCCGGCGGGTGCCGACGTGGAACTGGCCTTGCTGGTCATCGACGAACGCGACCGCCCGCAGCGCCTGCTGGCCAGCAGTAACCTGACCGGTACTGGCCAGGCACTGCCCTACCACCTGCGTTTCAACCCCGAAGCCTTCCCGCCTGGCGCCCGGGTCGAACTGCGTGGCCGCGCCAGCAACTCCGGCCAGCTGATCATGCACCTGCCCCCGGTGCGCATTACCCAGGCACAGACCCAGGCCACCGGCCCGTTGCGTTTCGAGAAGGCGCCTTAAGTGGCGCCGCTGGCCCTGCAACAGGCCCTCAGCGGCCTGATCGGCGAGGCGCGCCTGATCGTCAGCGAACTGCCCGATTGCGACCTGAAGCTATGGCTGATCGACGACCAGAACATGGATCGCGCCTTCAGCAGCGAAGAAACCCGGCGCATTCTCGAAGAGCCGCCCTATTGGAGCTTCTGCTGGGCCAGTGGGCTGGCAATGGCCCGCTACCTGGCCGAACGCCCTGAGTGGGTGGCGGGCAAGCGCGTGCTGGACTTTGGTGCCGGCTCTGGTATCGCCGGCATTGCTGCTGCACGCGCCGGTGCACTGGAAGTGATGGCCTGCGACCTCGACCCGCTGGCCCTTGATGCCTGCCGTGCGAATGCGGCACTGAACGGGGTGACACTAAGCTACAGCAGCGATTTCTTTGCCGAGGAAGACCGCTTCGACCTGATCCTGGTTGCCGATGTGCTGTACGACCGCGCCAACCTGCCGCTGCTGGATGCCTTCCTGAGCCGCGGTCGCCAGGCCCTGGTGGCCGACTCGCGAGTACGTGACTTTCGCCACCCGTTGTACCAGCAATTGGGCGTGCTCGAAGCACTGACCCTGCCGGACCTGGCCGAGCCACACGAATTCCGCCGGGTCAGCCTGTACCACGCCAGCCGCGACACCTTATAGTGTTGCCATACACGAGTTTGCGAGAGTCGCGATGACCCAAGACACGCCTTACATTTTCGACGCCACCGATACCAATTTCCAGCAACTGGTGATCGAGAACTCCTTCCACAAACCGGTGCTGGTGGACTTCTGGGCCGAGTGGTGCGCCCCCTGCAAGGCACTGATGCCATTGCTGGCAAAGATTGCCGAGGGTTACCAGGGCGAGCTGCTGCTGGCCAAGATCAACTGCGACGTGGAGCAACAGGTGGTTGCCCAGTTCGGCATCCGTAGCCTGCCGACAGTGGTTCTGTTCAAGGACGGCCAGCCGGTAGACGGCTTTGCCGGGGCACAACCGGAATCGGCGATCCGCGCCATGCTCGAGCCGCATGTACAAATGCCAGCCGCGCCCACCGCCTCGCCACTGGAGCAGGCGAAAGCGCTGTATGCCGAAAGCCGTTTTGCCGAAACCGAAGCGCTGTTGCAGACGCTGCTGGGTGAGGACAACAGCAATGCCGAAGCGCTGATTCTGTATGCCCGCTGCCTGGCCGAGCGTGGCGAGTTGGGCGAAGCGCAAGTGGTACTGGATGCGGTCAAGACTGACGAACACAAAGCTGCACTGGCCGGTGCCAAGGCCCAGCTGACCTTCCTGCGCCAAGCCGCCAGCCTGCCGGAAGTGGCTGACCTTAAAAGCCGTCTGGCACAGAACCCGCAAGACGACGAGGCGGCTTATCAGCTGAGCATTCAGCAACTGGCGCGCCAGCAGTATGAGGCGGCGCTGGAAGGGCTGCTGAAGCTGTTCCAGCGTAACCGTGGCTACGAGAACGGGCTGCCGCAGAAGGCGCTGTTGCAGGTGTTCGAATTGCTGGGTGGCGATCACCCGCTGGTTGGTGTTTATCGTCGCAAGCTGTCGGCGGCGATGTTCTGAGTGACCTTGAAGCCTGCGCTGTACCTGTGGGAGCGGGCATGCCCGCGAAGAAGCCAACGCGGTGGATGGCACCGGCTCCGCCGGTGTTCGCGGGTAAAACCGCGCCTACGGGCGACCGCGCAGGCTTTTCAGATTTTGAGCAAGACAGCGCTCACCCTACCCAGTGATAAACCGGCGCATCCACGCCACTCTCCACCTTGACCTCACTGCTGTGCCGCAAACGCACCAGCAGCCGTTTGCCCGCCGCCGTACTCCCGGCCAATCCTTCGAGCCGGTCCAGCAATTCTGGCCCGCTCATATGTCCTGCCAGACGCAACACATCACGCGCCGCAGCCCACTGAGCGTCATTTTGGCGCGGCCCGGCCACCGCAGCTGTCGCAGCCGCCTGGGCTGCCACCGGCACCTCGGTCTGCCGCCCCAGTTGCCCCCACTCCTCAGGCGTCAGCTCGATGGTCAGGTCCACCGGCCAGTCACCAATCTGTCCACGAATTCTCACGATGCTTTCCTTGAGGTCACGTCAATGTCCCCATGCTACCGCAACATGAAACTTGGCCACACAGACTGGCAGCACGCAGAAAAGTTGTTATAACATAACCGAATCTTTCAGCCCGCTCCGGAGTCGTCCATGCGTCGCCTGCTGCTCGCCCTGCCCTTCGCCTTGCTGCCACTGGCCGTTGCCCATGCCCACGATGACCATGATCATGACCACGCCCACGGCTCGCTCGGCGCCCACGAGCATGGCGTGGCCAAGCTCAACGCGGTACTCGATGGCAATACCCTGGAACTGGAGCTGGACAGCCCGGCAATGAACCTGGTCGGCTTCGAGCATGCCGCCAGCAGCGATGCCGACAAGGCCAAAGTCGCCGCCGTGCGCCAGCAACTTGAACAACCACTGAAGCTGTTCGGCCTATCTGCTGCCGCGGACTGCAAGGAAGAGCAGCAGGCGCTGGAAAGCCCTCTGTTCGGTGACGCTTCGAAGGCCGACGACGATGGTGACGAGCACGAACATGAACATGAACACGGCCATCAGCACAGCGACATCGGCGCCCACTACCAGCTGACGTGCGCCAACCCCGACAAACTGACCCAGCTGGACCTGGCGCCGCTGTTCAAGGCCTTCCCCGCCACCCAGAAAATCAACGTGCAACTGATCGGCCCCAATGGCCAGAAAGGCGTGGAAACCACGCCGGCCAAGGCAGCGGTCGCCTTCTGAATGAAACAGCCGTTGATCGATCTGCATGACCTGGTGTTCGCCTGGCCAGGCCACCCGCCGCTGCTGGATATTCCAGCATTGCGCCTGGACGCTGGTGAAGCACTGTTTCTCAAAGGCCCTAGCGGCAGTGGCAAGACGACCTTGCTGGGCCTGCTGGGCGGGGTGAACGTGCCGGCCCAGGGCCGCATCCAGTTGCTCGGCCAGGATCTCGGCAGCCTGAGCCAGGGCGCCCGCGACCGCTTTCGGGTCGATCACACAGGGTACATCTTCCAGCAGTTCAACCTGCTGCCGTTCCTCTCGGTACGTGAAAACGTCGAGCTGCCCTGCCGCTTCTCGCGCAGCCGCAAGGCACGCGCCGAGCAGCGCCATGGCAGTGTTGACCAGGCGGCCAGCACGCTGCTGACCCACCTGGGCCTGGGCGACCCCGCCATGCTTGCCCGCCGCGCCGACAGCCTGTCGATCGGCCAGCAGCAGCGGGTCGCCGCCGCCCGCGCACTGATCGGCCAGCCTGAGCTGGTGATTGCCGACGAACCGACCTCGGCTCTGGATGCAGACACCCGCGAAGCGTTCATCCGTCTGCTGTTCGATGAGTGCCGCGCCGCCGGTGCCAGCCTGCTGTTTGTCAGCCACGACCAGAGCCTGGCACCGCTGTTCGACCGCCACCTGTCGCTTGCTGAACTGAACCGTGCCGCCAAGCCCCGGGAGGCCTGATGTACCTGCTCCGCCTTGCCTTGGCCAGCCTGGCCAACCGCCGCTTCACCGCTTTTCTGACCGCCTTCGCCATTGCCCTGTCGGTGTGCCTGCTGCTGGCTGTTGAGCGGGTCCGTACCGAAGCCCGTGCCAGCTTCGCCAGCACCATCAGCGGCACCGACCTGATCGTCGGTGCACGCTCTGGCTCGGTGAACCTGCTGCTGTATTCGGTGTTCCGTATTGGCAACGCGACCAATAACATCCGCTGGGACAGCTTTCAGCACTATGCCCAGGACCCACGGGTGAAGTGGGCAATCCCGATCTCGCTGGGCGACTCGCACCGTGGCTACAGAGTGATGGGTACCACCACAGATTACTTCAGCCATTATCAGTACGGCCGCCGCCAGCATCTGGAACTGAGCCAGGGGCGTGAGTTTGCCAACGACCCCTTCGAGGTGGTGCTCGGCGCCGAAGTGGCCGAGGCATTGCACTACAAGCTGGGTGACAGGCTGGTGCTGGCCCACGGTGTGGCCGCAATCAGTCTGGTCAAGCACGACGACAAGCCGTTTACCGTGGTCGGCATACTCAAGCGCACCGGCACACCTGTCGACCGCACCTTGCATATCAGCCTGGGCGGCATGGAGGCGATCCATATCGACTGGCACAACGGCGTACCCGCCCGTGGCGCCGGGCGCATCAGCGCCGAACAGGCCCGTACGATGGACCTGCAACCTGCTGCCATCACTGCATTCATGCTTGGCCTGAACAGCAAGATCGCAACCTTCAGTCTGCAGCGGGAAATCAACGAATACCGCAGCGAGCCATTGCTGGCGATCCTGCCTGGGGTAGCCCTGCAGGAGCTGTGGAGCCTGATGGGCACCGCAGAGCAGGCATTGTTCGTGGTGTCACTGTTCGTGGTGCTGACCGGTTTGATCGGCATGCTCACGGCGATTCTCACCAGCCTCAACGAACGCCGCCGGGAAATGGCAATCTTGCGTTCAGTCGGGGCCCGGCCTTGGCATATTGCAGGGTTGCTGGTACTGGAAGCACTGTCACTGGCGTCGGTCGGGATCGTGGCCGGGCTTGGCTTGCTATATGCGGGTATCGCCCTGGCACAGGGGTATGTGCAGGCCAACTATGGTTTGTATTTGCCACTGGCTCTGCCAAGTACTCATGAATGGACCTTGCTGGCTATCATCATGGGGGCCGCGTTGCTGATGGGCAGCGTGCCGGCGTGGCGGGCCTACCGGCAGTCGCTGGCCGACGGCCTGTCCATCCACCTCTGAGTGCGCGTAATGATCAGACACCTCACCGCCTGCTTCGCGGGCTCGCCCGCTCCCACAGCAAGCCCCGCAGGCTTCGGACCTTGGGCAGTACCTGTGGGAGCGGGCATGCCCGCGAAGAGGCCGGCAATGCAAATGCTGCTGGCCCTGCTGTTGCTGGTAGCGATGCCTCTATGGGCCGCCGAACCCAAGGAGCTGGACTGGCCAGCACTGATCCCTGAAGGTGCACCGGTCATCCCGCCGCAACTCACCCCGCTGCACGATATGTCACAGCTCAGCAACGCCCTGTCTGCCGAATCCGCCCCACCCGCGCACCAGCAGGCGCCCGATGCGCCAGTGGTAAAAAGCCTCGACGGCCAACAGGTCAAGCTGCCCGGCTATATCGTGCCACTGGAGGTCAGCGAAGAAGGCCGCACCACCGAATTCCTGCTGGTCCCTTATTACGGTGCGTGCATCCACGTGCCGCCGCCACCGCCGAACCAGATCGTGCATATCTTCAGCGAGATGGGCGTGCGCGTCGAAGACCTCTACCAGCCCTACTGGATCGAGGGAAAGATGCAGGTTAGAGCTTCCAGCAGCGAGCTGGCCGACGCCGGTTACCAGATGGAAGCCGAGAAAATCTACGCTTATGAGCTGAGATGAGAACTGTTTCGAATTCGTGAAGACGCTTCGTTGAGCTGGGTCAAACTTTCCGTTTAACCAGCTCCGTACCATTGGACTATTCGATTAATAACGTCCTTTGGGAGCTTCCATGAACAAGTCCTTGCTGGGTGCCTCGCTTGTGGCCCTTGCGCTCGCCGCCCCTGCCGCCCACGCCTATCAGGCGGGGGACATGATCCTGCGCGCAGGCGCCATCACCACCGCCCCGAACGAGAGCAGCGGCGACCTCAAGTTCGACGGTAACAAGGTGTCGGGCACCAAGGCGACCCTGGACAGCGATACCCAGTTGGGCCTGACCTTTGCCTACATGCTCACCGACCACATCGGCCTGGAGCTGCTGGCAGCTACCCCGTTCAAGCACACCGTCGCCGTAAAAGGTCTGGGCGGCGGGCTGGACGGCAAGCTGGCGGACATCAAGCAACTGCCGCCGACGCTGTCGCTGCAGTACTACCCAATGGAGCCGAATTCGCGCTTCCAGCCGTACGCTGGCGTCGGTATCAACTACACCCTGTTCTTTGACGAAGACTTGAGCAGCGCACGCAAGCAACAAGGCTTCAGCAACCTCAAGCTGCAGGATTCGGTAGGTATCGCCGGCCAACTGGGCATGGACTACATGCTGACCGACAACCTGCTGGTAAACGCCTCGGTCTGGTACGTCGACATCGATACCAAGGCCAGCGTCAACGGCCCGACCGCCCTTGGCTACAGCAAGACCAAGGTCGACGTTGACGTCGACCCGTGGGTATATATGGTCGGCCTTGGCTACAAGTTCTGACCTGAACATTGCAGGGCGGCCTCGGCCGCCCTCGCGCGTTGCAGCCATAGCCAGTAGCACAGTGCGACCGCACTGATGCCCATGCCAAGCCCACACACGGCAACCCAGCCCCAGTGTGCAAACACCCAGCTCGCCAACACCGCCCCCAAACCGCTGCCCAGCGAATAGCAACACATGTAGGCGCCGATCAAACGGCTAGCCATCGCACCACGCCCGGCCAGCAACAGGCTCTGGTTGGTGACATGTACTGCCTGCACGGCAAAGTCCAGCATCAGCACACCCAGCACGAAGGCCAGCAGTGAATGCTCGACGAATGCTGTTGGCAGCCACGACAGCGTCAGCAGGGCCAACGACACCCCGGTCGAACGCTCACCCCGCCCATGGTCGGCCAGACGACCGGCATGCGAAGCCGCCAGCGTACCCGCCACACCTGCCAGGCCAAACAGGCCGATCTCGGTATGGCTCAGCGCCAACGGCGCAGCGCTTAGCGGCATGACCATGGCACTCCACAGCACGCTGAATGCGGCGAAGATCAATACACCCAACACGCCGCGCTGGCGCAGCAACCTGTCGTGCCGATACAAGCTGAACTGGGCCACGATCAGCGCCCGGTAACCCGGCCGGCTTCCCATCGGCTGCCCGCCGGGCAGACTGCGCCACAGCACCAGCGCCAGCAACATCAACAGCCCTGCGGCGACCAGGTACACACTTCGCCAACCGGCCAGGTCGGCAAGCCCGCCCGAAGCCAGCCGTGCCAGCAGGATACCCAGCACCACACCACTGGTGACAGTGCCTACCGCCTGCCCTTGCTGGCCAGGTGAGGCCAGGCTCGCGGCATGAGCCACCATCACCTGCACCATGACGGCCATTAACCCGGTGATAGCCAGAGCCAGCAGCAATATTGCCCAGTTCGGCGCCGTGCCAACGCCGACCAGCGCAAGCGCCGAGAACAGCAACTGGCCAAGCAACAGACGTTTACGGTCGACCAAGTCTCCGAGCGGCACAATCAGTAGCAGCCCCAGGGCGTAGCCCGCCTGGGTCGCGCCGACTACCCAGCCAATCTGCTGCTGCGCCACCCCCAACTCAGCAGCCATCGACTCAAGCAGCGGTTGAGCGAAGTACACCGTCGCCACAGCCATCGCACTGGTGGTGGCAAGCAACAGGGTTATCCAGCGTGTCAGCGAAGGTGTCATCGGGCCAGTCTCTGGAACCTGGTTTCAATTTGAAACCACACGCTGGCTATTTAACAAATGTGGTTTTAATCTGCAACCAGATAATCAAGACAGGCGTGCCCCATGCTCGATGAAAACAATGCGCAGTGCCCCGTGGCCCGGGCTCTGGAGGTGCTGGGTGACCGTTGGGCGCTGATGATCCTGCGCGATGCCTTTGACGGCCTGCGGCGTTTCAGTGAATTTCAGAAGAACCTGGGGCTGGCGAAGAACATCCTCACCTCGCGGCTAAAGCTGTTGGTGGAAAGTGGTTTGCTGATGACACAGCCGGCGTCGGATGGCAGTGCCTACAAAGAGTACGTGCTGACCGACAAAGGGCAGTCGGTCTTTCCAGTGGTGGTTGGTTTGAGGCAGTGGGGGGAGCGGTTTCTGTTCGAGGCGGGTGAAACGCGTTCGGAACTGGTGGACGGCGTGACGGGGCAAGCGCTTCAAATATTGCAGGTCCGCAGCCAGGATGGGCGGGCCTTACATCCCGAAGATTGCCAGCGCAGAAAGGTGCGGCATGGGTGATTTCAGGGCCGCGGCGCAGCCCCGAGGGGTTCAGCCTTTACCGAGAAGCTTTGCCAGGCCTTCAACCATCGGCGTCACCTGCGCAAACTCGAACCGCGCCAACAACCGCTGGTTATCCGCTCGCGAATGGCGGATATCACCCGATCGCGCCGCCGCATAGCTGATCGCTGGCAAGCTCCCCACAACCTTCTCCAGCGCAGCCAGCAACTGGTTCAGTGAGGTCGCCTGGTTCAGCCCGATGTTCACCGCCCCCTCCTCGACCTGCGGCTGCTCCAGTGCCTGCACCATCACCTGCACCAGGTCGCCCACGTAAAGGAAGTCCCGGGTCTGCTCGCCGTCCCCGAACACTGTAATCGGCAAGCCCTGCACAGCACGCTCGCAGAAGATGCTGATCACTCCGGAATACGGCGAGGAAGGGTCCTGCCGTGGCCCGAAGATATTGAAGAAGCGAAACACCACCGGCTCCAGGCCATGCTGGCGGCGGTAGAAGTCCAGATACTGCTCACTGGCCAGCTTGTCCACGGCATAAGGGGTCAACGGCGCCTTGGGCGTGTCTTCGGAAATCGACTCCCCTTCACCATTGTTGCCGTACACCGCTGCGCTGGAGGCGAACAGCACCCGGCGCAGGCCATGCACGCGCATGGCTTCGCAAACGTTGAGGGTACCGATGAAGTTACTCTGGTGGGTACGCACCGGGTCTTCGACCGAGGCCTGAACCGACGCTACCGCTGCCAGATGCACCACAGCACGGCAGCCAGCCGCAGCCTGAGTGACCAGCCCTGCATCGGCAACATCACCTTCGATCAGTTCCAGCCGTGGGTGGTCGACCTGCAGGTTGCTTCGCCGGCCGGTGGAGAAGTCGTCGAGAATGCGTACGGCGTAGCCTTTGCCCAACAACGCATCGCACAGGTGGGAGCCAATGAAGCCGGCACCGCCGGTGATCAGGATGGGGGCGTCAGCCATGGCGGTAGAACCGGTCCAGTAGAGGTGGCAAGCCAGCGCGCCAGGCACGCGGCTTGATACCGAAGGTATGAAGGATTTTCTTGCAGGCAAGTACCGCGTGCTGTGGCTCTTCGCTGGCATCCGGGCGCGCGGCATGGGCCTGCGGCGTGGGGGCCTGAACGGCCAGCTGGCGGTATTGGCCGGCCTCGGCGAGGATCGCCTGGCCCAGCGCCAGCGGCGTGGTCGCCTCATTGCCAGCGTAATGGTAGGTGCCCCACAGCGGCGCATTGCAGTCGAGTTGCTTGAGCACCGACAGGATCACTCGGGCGGCATCATCGACCGGCGTCGGATTGCCACGTCGATCATCGGCCAGCAGCAGCTCCTGTGGCTGCTCGGCACGGGTCAGGAAGCGTCCCAACGCGCCATCGATACTCTCGTCCAGCAACCAGCCAAAGCGCAGCAGCACATGCTGCGGGCACGCCGCGCGCACGCTCTGCTCGATGCGCCAAAGGGCCTGGCCACGCAAGCCCAGCGGCACTGGCTCGTCCTTTTCGCTATAGGCCGTTGCCCGCGCACCATCGAACACACGGTAGCTGGATGGCTGCACCAAGGTGATCTGATGGTGCTGGCACAGCTCTGCCAACCGCTCCACCGCCCGCTCCTGTTGGGCCAGGCGCTGCTCGCTGACCGACTCGGCCTGGAACCAGTCGAAGTAATAGGCCAGGTTGACCAGCGCGTCGGGGCGATGGTCATCGAGCAGCTGAGTAAGGCTTGAGGGCGCCCAGCCGTTCTCGGGCGGGCGCGGTGCCAGGAATGCGATGTCCTCCTCGGCCCCAAGACGAATCAGCGCTTGCCCGAGGGCATTGCCACCACCCAACAGCATTAGGCGCATACGCATAGAGTCAGCAGATCCGGAGAGGTTGATGAAGTAAAGGGGTTATTTTGCGGTTTCCTGCCCGGGAAGTCCAACACCGGCCCCGTTGGATGCCGCAGGCGGGAGCGATTCCACAGTTTCACCGCTCAATACCGCCACAGACAGAAATCTCCTACGACATACGAGGAATGGGCTGACTTCCACGTATCGGCATAACTGCATTGAATAGTCGACTCCCCACTTGCCGGCCAGGGAGTTTCACATAAAAACGACAAGGAACGTTCAATGCCTCATTCGGAAGCTGCCTACCTGGATTTCTACCCAGAGCAAAGCCAGGCCATAGCCTTTGCAAGCCAAACCCTTGCTGATTTGGGTGGACCGGAGGCTAAAGGAGTAGCACTTCAGGCTCGTATATTCGCCGATCAACTCGAAAAAGCCTTGAGTGAAGAACAGCGTGCGCTCCTCCGGCGCTTCAGTGAAGGCCATCTATCTGCCTTGATGTACAGGCAGATGCACTGTGCCAACGAGCCAATACCAGAATACCTACCCGACATTACCGCCCTGGCGCAAAGCCCTCGCTGCCAATACCTTGCCTCGCGCAATCAACTGCTGCTGGAACTCGTACGCCACCGCAGTTTCGCCTTCGATATCGACAACGATGGCAAACAGGTCCGCCTGGTCGGCAACTTCAAGGGCGGTGGCCGCGTCCCGCGACCCGACGAAGATCCCTGCATGGAGGTTGAAACCAGCTCGCATGCGGGCTTGCGCTTGGGGCCACACACTGAAGCACCTTACAACTGCTCAACAAACGCCAGCAACGCTCACTCCCCTGCTCCCTCAGCACTGATTCTCACTGCGCGCTGGAACCCCGCCAATGAACCTACGAATGTCTTCCCACTCCGGGAAATCATCGAACGCTTGAGTAACCTGGACACACTTGCGCTGACTTCAAAGTCTTTCGACTTCACACGCAGTGACTGCTTCGCTCAGGGACAGGGCAATGCTGGCAAAGCAGTTTCAATGCTGCAGTTCGAGCCCAATGGTGGTTTCTCTGTTCGATACAACAGCTATCGCTTCAGTCTGAATGAACGTGCCTGCAACGCTGCGGCGCGCGCGTTCAACGCCTTTCAAAAAGCACTGAGCACTGCACAACCACTGACGTTTGCCCTGCAACCTGACAGCGCATTGTTGATCAACAACAGCCGAGCCTTGCACGGCCGCGACAAGGTCCAGGACAACCGGCGCCTGCTTATCCGTCAATTCGGATACTCCCCCTTCGCCGTACCGTTGGTGCTCGCTGAAGACCCGCTGCTGGTCCGTGGTTGAGCACAGGAAAATACCCCATGATCGAAATCGACTTGACGTTTGTTCTGCTACTCGCACTGGTTGCACTGATGGCCGGCTTTTTTGATGCTATCGCCGGCGGCGGTGGCCTTATCACGCTCCCGGTGCTGTTTATTGCCGGCGTAGAACCCTTGGCAGCTATTGCCACTAACAAGTTCCAGGCAGCTTCGGCTACGGTTTCGGCTACGTGCGCCTTCGCCCGCAAAGGCATGATCGACTGGAGACGTGGCAGTCCCATGGCTGTCATGTCGTTCATCGGTGGGGCGTTGGGAGCCTTGTCGATAACTTACGTCCCCAAAAGCGTTTTGCAGGCGTGCGTCCCACCACTGCTGATCCTGATCGCCGCCTACTTTGCCTTCAGTCCAAAGCCGAATGAACAAGCGCGCAAGGCAAAGGTATCGACTAGCCTATTCTGCGTGACGGCTGCACCAATCATTGGCTTTTATGACGGCATCTTCGGCCCTGGAGTCGGCTCGTTCTTCATGCTGGCTTGCGTGGTCCTCTTGGGCCAGCACCTCATTCAAGCCGTATGCACCAGCAAGCTTTTGAACGCAGCCTGTAACCTGGGCGCATTGTCAGTTTTTTCTCTCAGCGGGGCGATCATCTGGCCGCTGGCGCTGGCAATGGCGCTCGCCGCCTTTCTGGGCGCGCAATTGGGGGCACGCTGCGCAGTACGCTTCGGCTCACGCCTCATAAAACCGCTGCTGGTCAGCGTCTGCTGCATCATGGCACTCAAACTGCTGCTCGATACGGGCAACCCGCTCGGCGAATGGCTCAACCAGTTCTTCTAGAGAGCACCATGCACATTCAAAAGGCTTCCCCGCAGCGCGTGAAGTGGCAGTTTGATGAGCCCGCCCCAGGCAAAGAGCTGTTCATCAATGAAGTCTTTGGAAACTACCAGCAACAGGCGCGATTGCTGGTACCTGATATCGAGCGCGCAGCTCCAGCATTCGTTTTGGGGGGCGCGCGTTCCGACTTTACCCGGCTCAACCCCCTGCTTTATCGCCTGCAAGCCGCAGGCATTGGTTCACTCACTGGCAATCTGTCAGGCCATAGCCTCGCCAGCGAGCCAGGCGCAATGTCGCCGTCACTGGCTACGAACCTTGATGAAGCACAGCGTTTCCACGCGCATATCGCGCCTCGATGCCGAACGCTCATAGGCCACAGCCTTGGCGCGGCAATTACGCTCAAGCTTGCAGCACAGTTGCCACAAGTGGACAACATCGTATTGATCTGCCCAGCAGTTTATCCAGACCATGCCTACCAGGCGCCGTTCGGCCCAGCATTCACTGCTGCCATCAACAAGCCTTTCGGTTTTCTGGAGAGCGATAGCTACACCTTCCTCAACCAGTTTCGTGGAAGAGTATTGATGGTGATCGGCGAGTATGACGGGCTCAACTCCCAGAGATTCGGCAAAGGCCCTGGCACCAGCGCTGGCAACCTGTGGATTGCCGGCACTGAACGCTATAGCCCGATTCCTGAAGAAGTTACCCTCGCCTTGATGCGAGCAGTTTCAGCGTCGCGCTTGCAATGCCTGTTTCTTACCGACTGCGACCATGGCATCGCGGCACATTTGCGCAGGGCTCCCGCGATAGCGGACCAGGTTGCGGACGCAGTAGCAGCGTTCATCCTCGACAGTGCTTAAGGCGTTAAGCATTACTCGATCTCGAACAGACCATCGCGCAACGGCGCCACACTCAACCGCTTACGCACATCGTCATCTATGCGCGGATCATCCGGCCGGTACAGTTTCACCTGCCGATACGCATTGATGCGATTGATCTCCTCGCCCAGGTATTCCCACACCACCCGGGTACAGGCCGGGTTGCGCCGGTCGCCGCTGGATACCCCGGCCTTCAGGCCATTCAACCGGGTGATGCGGCTTTTGAAGCTGGGGATGAGGATGGTCTGGCTCATCTCGTTGAACGTCAGCGACTCGTAGTCGATCAGGAACATCCGGTCCTGCAACTGGAACGCCGCCCCCAGGTAGCGACAGCGTACCTCGGCATGCTGATCGGTAGCACTGGAGCGTTCCTGCCGTTCCTGGCGCTCGAACAGAAAACGGCCACGCTCTTCCCACAGGTGCACCAGCGACACGAGGATCGTGCCCGGTACCGACATGCAGTTGGAATACTCGAAGTAGTAACCGCAATAGCGTGACAGATTGCCCGCATGTTCGTGTAACGGGCGGAACAACTCGCTGATCGGGTCACTGGGCTGCTCGGCCAGGGTCGATACCCGCGCACCGATCAGACGGGCGAACTGCTCGGCGGGCAGGTTCAGTTCGTAATCCTCGACACCGAAGAAGTCGCCAATGCGCTTCAGGTTGAAAGCCGTCGGACGGCTTTGCCCGCTCAGGTACTTGTTGAACTGCGCGCGGTTGATCGAGAGCTGGCGGCAAACTTCTGAAATAGAGCGGTAGTGGCTGCAGGCGAGTTTGAGGTTGGTAGCGAAGTGATCGCTCATATGCGGAATCCAGGTGACGCGAATGACGCCATTGTAGCATCAAGTCGCATCAAGTCAGAGCAATCCGCGAAATTGTAACCAGTCTTGTCATAGCCAACCATGCGCCCCAACGAATAGCGGTGCGCCTGCCGTCCGCTGGTCTTTCCACACGAAGAATAAGAATCGAGGTCATTTTCCAATGCTCGAAGTAATCAACGATTTCCTTTCGGGGAAACTCCTCATCGTGCTGATCGTAGGGCTGGGTAGCTACTTCACCATCCGCTCCCGGTTCGTCCAGTTCCGCCACTTCACCCATATGTTCAGCGTGTTCAAGGAATCGCTGCGTGGCCAGGCAGGCCAGCTGAGTTCCTTCCAGGCCCTGATGCTGAGCCTGGCCGGCCGCGTGGGTGCCGGCAACATCGCCGGTGTCGGTATCGCAGTGACCCTGGGCGGCCCAGGCGCCGTGTTCTGGATGTGGGTCACCGCACTGGTGGGCATGTCCAGCAGCTTCTTCGAATGCACCCTGGCCCAGGTTTACAAGCGCGCTGATGGCGACGGCCTGTACCGTGGCGGCCCGGCCTACTACATCCAGCACGGGCTGAAGCGCAAGAGCATGGCCATCGTGTTTTCGCTCTTGCTGCTGGTCACCTACGGCTTCGCCTTCATCGGTCTGCAGTCGTACACCATGACCCACTCGCTGCAGAACGCCTTTGCCTTCGACCCAAGCCACAGCGGTATTGTCCTGGCCGTGCTGCTGGCCATCACCTTCATCGGCGGTATCAAGCGCATCGCGGCGGTGTCGGACCTGCTGGTACCCGTCAAGACCCTGGCCTACATCGGCGTAACCTTGTACGTGATCGGCACCCAGATCGAACACGTGCCAGCCATGCTGGAAACCATCTTCAAGAGCGCCTTCGGCCTCGACCCTGCTTTCGGCGGCCTGCTCGGCAGCGCCATCGTCATGGGTGTGAAGCGTGGCGTGTTCGCCAACGAAGCAGGCCTGGGCAGTGCGCCGAACGTCGCTGCCGTGGCTGCCGTGAAACACCCGGGCGCGCAGGGCGTGGTCCAGGCCTTCAGCGTGTTCCTCGACACCTTCCTGATCTGCACCTGCACCGCACTGCTGATCCTGCTTTCAGGCTTCTACACCCCGGGCTTCGAGGGCGACGGCATTGTCCTGACCCAGAACTCGCTGGCCGCCGTAGTCGGTGACTGGGGTCGCGTGTTCGTCAGCGTGGCGCTGTCGCTGTTCGTCTTCACCTGCATCCTCTACAACTACTACCTCGGCGAGAACAGCCTGCAGTTCCTCAGCCGTAACCGCGTAGTGTTGATGGTGTTCCGTGGCCTGGTGCTGGCACTGGTCGTGTGGGGTTCGATGCAAGACCTGTCGACCGTGTTCGCCTTCGCCGACATCACCATGACCTGCCTGGCCTTCGTCAACCTGGTGGCCCTGGCCCTGCTGTTCAAGGTCGGCCTGCGAGTCATGCGCGACTACGACGACCAGCGCAAGGCCGGTGTAAAGCAGCCTGTGTTCGACTCGTCCAAGTTTGCCGACCTGGATCTGGACCGCAATGCCTGGCCTGCCAATCCTCAGGTGGAAACAGCCACTGACAAAGCAGTCGGCCAAGTTCAGCCGCAGCGCTGATATCCTCCCCTGCCCAGCCGCCCCTTCCGCGGGCGGCTTTTCTTTCTCCGCTCACCGCTACGGATGCTTTCCATGCGCGCAGTAAAGAATCTTCTCGTTCTCTATACCGGTGGCACCATCGGCATGCTCGAAACCCCCGAAGGCCTGGCACCGGGCGGTGGTTTTGAAGCGCGGATGCGTGAACACTTTGCCCAGATGGCCAATGCACCGCGGGTGCAATGGACGCTGCAAGAGCTGGACCCGTTGCTCGACAGCGCCAACATGCAACAGCACAACTGGCTGGCGATGCGCGATGCCATCGTCGAGGCGGTGGATGTAGCGGGCCACGATGGCGTGCTGGTGCTGCACGGTACCGACAGCATGGCCTACAGCGCTGCAGCGTTGTCGTTCCTGTTGCTTGGCTTGCCCGTACCGGTGTTGCTGACCGGCTCGATGCTGCCGGCAGGTACCCCGGACAGCGATGCCTGGGACAACCTGTGCGGCGCATTGCGCCAGTTCGAACAAGGCCTGGAAGAGGGCGTGCAGCTGTACTTCCACGGTCAACTGCTGCATGGCTGTCGGGCGTCGAAGCTGCGCAGCGAAGCGTTCGATGCCTTTGCTGCGCTGCCGCGCCATCGTGACGCTGAGCGGGCCGATACGATCCCTGCCGAGCTGGGCTACAAGCAGCCGCGCAAACCGGTCAACCTGGCGGTCGTGCCGGTTTTCCCGGGGCTGCAGGCCGGGCATTTGCAGGCCTTGATCGACAGTGGTGTGCAGGGTTTGTTGCTGGAGTGCTACGGCAGCGGTACCGGGCCGTCGGATGACCAGGCGCTGCTGAATGTGCTGAGCGCAGCGCGCCAGCGCGGCGTGATGCTGGCGGCTATCAGCCAGTGCCCGGAAGGCTCAGTGGTGTTCGACACCTATGCAGCGGGCAACCGCTTGCGCGGGGCCGGGCTGGTCAGTGGCGGTGGCATGACCCGTGAAGCGGCACTGGGCAAGATGGTGGCACTGCTGGGCGCTGGGTTGGATGCCGACGCAGCAGAGCACTGGTTTGCCCTGGATCTGTGTGGCGAGCGGGCTTGATCAGCGCCCTTGAGGGCCTACGACGATAGGGTTTCCTGTGTAGGAGCGGGTTCGCCCGCGAAGAGGCCCTAAAGCGTGAAAAATGGCGGAAGGCAGCGGGAGTCGAACCTGCCCGGGAACGGCTGCCGTCCCCAACCGGGTTTGAAGCCCGGCCGCGCCACCGGGCGCGATTGCCTTCCTTGAACTCAGTGCCTGACCTGCTGTTGGGCCAGGGCGCTGTCGGCGCGGATGTGACGCTGGTCGGCCACCCTCCGGGTCAGGCCGATGCGGTCGAAGTATTCCAGAATCTGCACACTGCGCTTGCGACCGATGCCCAACATATCGCGAAACGCGGAAACCTGCACTATCGTCGTTTCGCTGGCCTGCTCCAACATCAACGCTGCCATGCGCTGTAGCGTCGCCTCAGGGTAGAACAGGTCGCGCACTACCTGATGCACCAGGCCCAGCCGCGCCAACTTGCGCAGTAACAGGCGCACATCGGCTTCGGCACGGTTCTCCTCACTCGCCAGTGTCCTGACCCAGGGTGGGTCATATTGCCCTGCGATCAACTTCGGCTGCAGACGCGCCCACAATGCACTATCGGCTTCGCTCAACTGCACCTTGTGATCGGGCAGATGCAGCCATGGCCCGCTGCTGGCGATGGCGCTGTCGTCGAGCAGCTCATCCAGCAGACTGACGAATGCCGGCCGCTCCAGGGGCAAGGCTACAAAGCGCCGCAAGCGATCCCGGTCAGGGCCGAGCTGGTCGGGCTCTTGCTCGTGAAAGCGCGCCAACTGTTCCAGAACCTGCTGCTTGAGCGCCAGCCATTGGGCATTGGCGAACAACAGTTGGCCCTGCCGGGTGGCCACCACCCGCACATCGTCCGGTAACTGCCAGGTTTCCCGCAGGCGGTTGAACTGCCGTTCGAGTCGCTGCGGACTAATACCGCCCGGTGCACTGGCGAGCAGTGCTGGCAGCGCCTGCTCCAGATCCGCTGCATCGCGCAGTACCTGCAACTGCTGCAGACGGGCATCGCTGCGGCGTTGGCGGCTTGGTGCGAACGGGTCGAGCACCTTGCCGCCGCCCAATGTGCGCTGAGCGCGCTGATCGCGCAGCACCAGGCGGTCGCCGTGCACAGCCTGCAACGGCGCGTTGAGCAGCAACTGGGCAAACATGCGTTGGCCGGCAGCCAGGCTTTCGCCTTCGAGCAAGGCGACCCGGGCCGTGACATCCTGGGTGCCGAGGTGCACATGCACGGCGCTGAAATGTTCGAAAGTACGCGTCTCGTCAGGTAACAGGTGCAGCTCGATATCTACCCGAACACTGGGCGCATGCAACCATTCGGGCACCAGCCAGTCGCCCCGGCGCACCTGCTCCACGGCCAGGCGTTCGGCAGCGATATTCAGCGCCACCCGTTGGCCTGCTTCTGCCACCAACGCGGCCTGGTTCTGCGCATGCAGGCCACGCACGCGCACCACCTTGCCGGCCTTGCCCAGCAGCAACGTATCACCTGCACTGACCCGCCCGGCCAGTGCCGTGCCGGTGACCACCACACCCGCGCCGGTAACCGCAAAGGCACGGTCGACGGCCAGGCGAAAACCACCGTGCACACTGCGTTGCCGCGTACCTGCTTCGGCCTCCAGCAGGGCCTGGCGCAACGCTTCCACGCCCTCCCCGCTGATGCTCGACAGCGGAAACTGCCGCGCACCGGCATACGCCCCAGGCGCCAGCAGTTCACTGACTTGCATCTGCACCTCGGCCAGGCGCGACGGCTCGACCCGGTCGCATTTGCTGATCGCCACCAAGGCCTGGGGAATGCCCAGCAGCTCGATGATCGCCAGGTGCTCACGGGTCTGCGGCATGACCCCGTCGTCGGCAGCCACTACCAACAGCACCAGGTCGATACCATGGGCGCCGGCCAGCATGTTGTGGATAAAACGCTCGTGGCCCGGCACATCGATGAAGCCGGTCAGCGGCGCGCCTTCGCTCAGCGCCGCATAGCGGTAACCAAGGTCGATGGTCATGCCACGGGAACGCTCCTCCTGCCGCTGGTCGCCGGCTTGGCCGGTTAGCGCCTGTAGCAGTGCGGTCTTGCCGTGGTCGATGTGGCCTGCGGTTCCAACGATCACTGCACTGGCCCCAGTTGCAGGGCTGGCAACTGGGCCAACCACTGGGCTTCGTCATCCAGTTGGCGCAGGTCCAGCCACAGAGCATCGTCGTCAATGCGGCCCAGCACCGGCACCGGCAGGTCGCGCAGGGCTCGTTCCAGTACATGCAGGCTGCGCCCGCGCAGCTTCTTCGACACTTGCGGGCGCAGGCACAGCGCGGCACTGGGCAAGCGCGCAACCGGCTGGCTGCCACTGCCGATCATGCCTAACGCAGGCTCTACACTGATGGCCCATTGCTCACCCAGGCGTGCCTTGAGTTCAGGCGCCAGGCGCTCGGCCTGGGCCTGGATCTCGGCCTGGTTGCGAGTCAGCAGGCGCAGGCTGGGCAGGCGCTCGGCCAGGCGATCGGGGTTGCGGTACAGCGCCAGCACCGCTTCGAGTGCAGCAAGGGTGATCTTGTCGACGCGCAACGCACGCTTGAGCGGATTTTTCTTGATCCTGGTGATCAAGTCCTTGCGGCCGACGATGATCCCGGCTTGCGGACCACCCAGCAGTTTGTCGCCACTGAAGGTGACGATATCGGCACCATCGGCCAGGGCCTGGCGTACCGTGGGTTCGGCGGGCAGGCCCCAGCGGGTAAGGTCGAGCAGGCTGCCGCTGCCCAGGTCTTCAAGCAGCGGCAATTCATGTTGGTGGGCGATACGTGCCAGCTCGGCAGTAGACACCTGGGTGGTGAAGCCCTGGATGCTGTAGTTGCTGCAATGCACCCGCATCAGCAGGCCAGTGCGCGGGCCGATGGCGGCCTCGTAGTCGCGGGCGTGAGTACGGTTGGTGGTACCGACCTCGTGCAGCTTGACGCCGGCACGGGCCATGATGTCGGGAATCCGGAAGGCACCACCGATCTCGATCAGCTCGCCGCGAGAGATGATGCCTTCCTTGCGCGCGCCCAGGCTGTTGAGCGCTAGCAGCACGGCGGCGGCATTGTTGTTGACCACGGTGACGGCTTCGGCGCCGGTCAGCTCGCGGATCAAGCCCTCGATCAGGTCATCACGGTCGCCACGTTTGCCGGTGGCCAGGTCGAATTCCAGGTTCAGCGGATAACGAGCGGCGGTCTGCATGGCCTCGATGGCTTCTTCCGGTAGCAAGGCACGGCCCAGGTTGGTATGCAGCACGGTCCCGGTGAGATTGAACACGCGGCGGACCTGACTGCGTTGCTGGAGGGCGAGGCGCTCTGCGCTGCGGCCAAGGAGGATTTCCGGGGCCAGTTCGGCGCTGCCGAGTTCGCCATTACGGGCGGGCTGGCGCAGGTCGTCGAGCAACTGGCGCAGGGTATTCAGCACGGCGTCGCGGCCGTGCCGGTCAATCAGCGGGAGGCAAGCCGGGTGGCGCAGGAGGTTATCGATGGACGGCAGGCGTGGGGTGTCGCTGGCTAGGCTGTTGGACATGCGGTACTACCTTGGACTGATCCGTTGTCTGTGCTGGCCCATTCGCGGTGAACCCGCTCCTACAAGTACAGCGTCATCCTGAAGGTTGGCGCAATTACCTGTAGGTACGAAGGCAAGTCGGTGTTTCAGTGTAGACCCTCACCCGCTACCCGGGGCGAGCATCAGGTTGGGCGCCAGGCGATGGAAACCCTCCCCGTCCAGGCGTATATCCAGGGCCAGGCTGGCCAGGTCGTCGGCCAGGGGCTCGGCCGCCGCATCGTTCTCCAGGTAGTTCTGCTTCAGGTAGCTGTCGCAACCAGGGCAGCACTCGGCGCGCAGCGGCGCTTTGCCTGGTGCATGGCGATCATCCTCAAGGCTGGTGTAACGCAAGTCCTTGCTCGACTCGCAGTACACGCACTTGACTCGCACAACATGCCACTCGCAGGCACACAACGAACAGGCCAGGTAACGCAAGCCGTTGTGCTTTCCACGGTTGCGCACCACCCCGGCCATCGCCGGCGAACCGCAAGCCGGGCATTGGGCCAGGCTGCCGGCTGGCTTGAGCTGGTGTGCGGGCAGCGCCAGCAACCAGCTGGACCAGGCTGCCTGCAACGCGGCCCCGAGGAACGGCACCAGTGCTGCGGGCACACCATCGTACTGGCCTGCCAGCAAAGCAATGCCCCAGCCCTTGCGCTGATGGTCATCACTGCCTCGCAGCAGCTGCAGCGCCTCACCCAGCGGGCCACTGCTTTCGCTGTTGAGGTGCTCAAGCAGTGCCTGCAACCAGACCAGCCACGGCCCTTCACGCACCAGGCTGTCAGCCGCCAGCGGCGGCAAACCATGATCCATGCACAGGCGCTGACGTTCCTCGGCCACCGGCATACCGCCGGGCGGGTTATCCACAAGCTGCTGCTGGATGCGGCATAACCGCGCGATCAGCGTCAGGTAGTCGCCAAGCGCGTTGCCTTGAGCCAGATGCTCCAGGCGCGCGGCGCGCAGTTCAAACAGGTTGGCGGCAGGCAGGTGCAGAAACGGTGGCGTGACCGCCGACGCTTCGATCTGCCCGGGTTCGAGTATGCTGCTCAAGCGCTCATCCTTCTTTTCGTCCGTGATCACCCGGCGTCTTGTCGCCGGTCACTTCGCGGTACCACAACTCATGATGCTTGCGTGCCCAGGCGCGGCTGACCCAGCCATGCAGCATGGCGCTGATCGAGCCCTTGATCCAGATGCCGGCGTAGATGTGCACGATGATGCTGAGAATCAGCACGAAGGCCGCCAGCGCATGCAACAGCGCAGACAAACGAATGGCATCGATGCCAAACCAATGGCTGAAGTATGCCCGCCAGATCACCACGCCACTGACCAGCAGCACCAGCATGCACACCAGCAGGGTCCAGAACAGCAGCTTCTGCCCGGCATTGTACTTGCCGACCGGCGGCACACCCTCCTCCTCGTTGCGCATTACCCGGTCCACTCGGCGCAGCCACAGGCGGTCGTTGGCGGTGATGAAGTTGGCCCGCCAGAAGCGCAATACCAGGCCGAGGAAGAACACGAACATCGCTACCCCGAGGAAGGGATGCAGAATGCGCGTCCACGGCCCGCCGCCGAACAGGTTGCTGAGCCAGAATAGCGCCGGATGGAACAGCGCAAGCCCCGACAGCCCAGCCAGGATGAACAGGATCGCCACCACCCAGTGGTTGCTACGCTCGTTGGCGTTGTAGCGCAGGATGGGTTTGTTGTCGTTCATGGCCGCTGCTCCCCTTGCCCACCGGGCTGCTTCGGATCATAGACATGGACCGACGGGTCCACTTGATGCACGCTTTCGTCCGGCGGTGTCGGGTGCTCATCCTCCTCGACACGCTGAGGGCCGATCCGCACATAGTGGAAGAACCCCGCCAGCACCGCCGCGCCCATGGCCAACAGCGCCAGCGGCTTGGTGAAGCCCTTCCACAACCCCACCAACGGGCTGATCACTGGCTGGTCCGGCAGGCCGGCATACAGCTTCGGCGTGTCGGCATGGTGCAGCACGTACATCACGTGGGTGCCACCGACGCCGTCCGGGTCGTACAACCCGGCGTTGTCGTAGCCCCGCGACTTCAGATCGACGATGCGCTCGGCCGCATGCACTTTCATCTCGTCCTTGCTGCCGAACACGATCGCACCGGTCGGGCAGGTTTTCACGCACGCCGGCTCCAGCCCCACGCTCACGCGATCGGAACACAGGGTGCACTTGTACGCCTTGTGGTCTTTCTGCGAGATGCGCGGGATGTTGAACGGGCAGCCGGTGATGCAGTAGCCGCAGCCGATGCAGTGGTCCTGGTTGAAGTCGACGATACCGTTGGCGTGTTTGATGATCGCACCCGGGCTTGGGCAGGCCTTCAGGCAACCTGGGTCGGCACAGTGCATGCAGCCATCCTTGCGGATCAGCCACTCCAGGTTGCCGTCATCGCGCTCGTGCTCGGTAAAGCGCATCAGTGTCCAGGTCTCGGCAGTGAGGTCCTGGGGGTTGTCGTAGGTGCCGTGGTTGTGGCCAACCTCGTCACGCAGTTCATTCCACTCCGAGCACGCCACCTGGCAGGCCTTGCAACCGATGCACTTGGTAGTGTCAATCAGCTTGGCGACTTCCTGCTGCTGACGCACCGAGGGCGGAACGGTAGTGGTGGCCGAGCGGGCGATGATGTCTTGGCTGGCCATCAGAGTTTCTCCACTTTGACGAGGAACGACTTGGACTCTGGCGTCTGCGTGTTGCCATCACCGAGGAACGGCACCAAGGTATTGGTCAGGTAGCCATGCCGGGTAACGCCGGTGAAGCCCCAGTGCAGCGGGATGCCGATCTGGTGCACGGTCTGATTGTTGACCTGCAGCGGGCGAATCCGCTTGGTCACCACCGCCACCGCATCGATATGCCCACGCTTGCTCGATACCCGTACCCGGTCGCCGGCCTTGATGCCTTTCTCGTTGGCCAGCACCTCGCCGATCTCGACGAACTGCTCGGGCTGGGCAATGGCGTTGAGCCGGCAATGCTTGCTCCAGAAGTGGAAGTGCTCGGTCAGCCGGTAGGTGGTCGCCGCATAGGGGAACTCGTCGTGCGTGCCGAGGGTGTCCCACACGGAATCGAAGATGCGCCCGGCCGGGTTGCTGGTGGCCTTCTTGTTCTGCGGGTGCAGCGGGTTGATGCCGATCGGTGTTTCGAATGGCTCATAGTGCTCGGGGAACGGCCCTTCGGCCATTTTGTCGATGGCAAAGAAACGCGCCACGCCTTCGGGGTTCATGATGAAAGGGTTCATACCCGCCTCGGGCGGCGAGTCGACCTTGAAATCCGGTACGTCGGTGCCGGTCCAGGCCTTGCCGCTCCACCACACCAGGCGCTTTTTCTCCGGGTCCCAAGGCTTGCCTTGCGGGTCGCTGGAGGCACGGTTGTAGAGGATGCGGCGGTTGGCCGGCCAGGCCCAGGCCCAGTTCTGTACCTGGTGCATGCCATACGGGTCGCTGTTGTCGCGGCGAGCCATCTGGTTGCCCTGTTCGGTCCAGCAGCCGGCGAAGATCCAGCAGCCAGACGCGGTGCTGCCATCGTCCTTGAGCTGGCCGAAGCCCGCCAGTTGCTGGCCCGCCTTGATCACCGCGCCAGTCGGGTCGGTGACATCGGCCACCGCCCAGCCGTTCATCTCCTTGGCCAACTCCTCCGGGGATGGCTCCTCAGGTACCTTGTACGGCCAGCTGATGTTCATTATCGGGTCGGGGTAGGTGCCGCCCTCGGCCTGGTAGCGTTGGCGCAGGCGCAGGAACAACTCGCTCATGATGTGCACGTCGGTACGGGTCTCGCCCGGGCCGTCTGCGCCCTTCCAGTGCCATTGCAGCCAACGGCTGCTGTTGACCAGCGACCCGTCTTCCTCGGCGAAGCAGGTAGTGGGCAAGCGGATCACTTCGGTCTGGATATTGGCCGTGTCGACGTCGTTGAACGGCCCGGCATTGCGCCAGAACTCCGATGTCTCGGTAGCTAGCGGGTCCATGACCACCAGCCACTTGAGCTTACTCAGCGCCGCAGTGACACGGTTCTTGTCCGGCAGCGCTGCAATCGGATTGAAACCTTGGCACATATAGCCGTTGACCTTGCCCTGGTCCATCATCTCGAACATGCGCAGCACGTCGTAGCCCGGCACGTCGAGCTTGGGTAGCCACTCGTAGCCCCAGTTGTTTTCTACCGTGGCGTTGGCCCCGTACCAGGCTTTCATCAGGCTGACGTGGAACTTGCCGTAGTTCTGCCAGTACGACAGCTGGCCCGGGCGCAGTGGCTTGGAGGCGCGCTTGTCGATGTAGGCGGCGTAATCCTGCTCGGCATCGCCGGGCAAGGTCAGGTAACCCGGCAGCAAGTTGGACAACAGGCCGAGGTCGGTCAGGCCCTGGATGTTGGAGTGTCCACGCAACGCGTTGACCCCGCCACCCGGCATGCCGACGTTGCCCAGCAGCAACTGAACCATGGCCGCGCTACGAATGATCTGCGCGCCGATCGAATGCTGCGTCCAGCCAAGCGCATAGAGGATCGTCATGGTCTTGCCCGGTACCGAGCAGGAGGCGATCTCTTCCCAGACCTTCATCATGGCGTCCTGTGGCATGCCACAGGTCATGCTCGCCAGTTCCGGGGTATAGCGGCTGTAATGCTGCTTCATCAGCTGGAACACGCAGCGAGGGTGCTGCAGTGTCGGGTCGACCTTGGCATAGCCGTCCTCGCCCAGCTCGTAACCCCAGCCGGACTTGTCGGCGTACACACGCTTGGCCTCGTCGTAGCCGCTGAACAACCCGTCCTCGAAGCCGTAGTTCTCTTTGACGATGAACGACACGTCAGTGTAGTTGCGCACGTACTCGTGCTGGATCTTGTCTGTGCTAAGCAGATAGTTGATCAGCCCGCCCATGAAGGCGATGTCGGTACCGGTACGGATCGGTGCATAGTAATCCGCCACCGAAGCGGTACGGGTAAACCGCGGGTCGACCACAATCAGCCGCGCCTTGTTGTGCGCCTTGGCCTCGGTCACCCACTTGAAGCCGCACGGGTGCGCTTCTGCTGCGTTGCCACCCATCACCAGGACCAGATTCGCGTTGGCGATATCGGACCAGTGGTTGGTCATGGCGCCACGGCCGTACGTCGGGGCAAGACTTGCCACCGTCGGGCCATGTCAGACACGTGCCTGGTTATCGAACCCCAGCATGCCTGTTGCGCGGATGACCTTGTGGGTCAGGTAGCCTGCCTCGCTGGAAGCGGCGGAAGCGGCAAGAAAACCGGTGGAGAGCCAGCGGTTGACTGTTTGTCCCTGGGCGTTCTTTTCGATGAAGTTGGCATCGCGGTCCTGCTTCATCAGGTCGGCGACGCGGTCGAGCGCCTCGTCCCAGCTGACCCGCACCCATTCTTTGCTGCCCGGCTTGCGAACCTCGGGGTACTGCAGGCGGCTCGAGCTGTGGATAAAGTCCAGCAGGCCGGCGCCTTTCGGGCAGAGGGTGCCCCGGTTGACCGGGTGGTCGGCGTCCCCTTCGATATGAATGATGTTCTGTTTGACGTTTTTTCCCGCATCACCCTGGCTGTACATGATCAGGCCGCAGCCGACCGAACAGTAGGGGCAGGTGTTACGGGTTTCTTTGGTATGCGCCAGCTTGAAGTGACGCACCTGCTCGGCGAATGCTGGCGTCGGGGCCATGCCCAACGCTGCAAGGCTCGAGCCTCCAAGGCCGACGGCGGCGACCTTGAAGAACTGCCGACGGTTCAGGTCCATCGTGCACTCCTGATCAGGTGGTGGACGCACGGAACATTGCCGGCGCCTCTTGGTAGTCACGGTGGCGGCCAATTGATAGCCGCCAAAGGATAAGACTAGTCAAGAATCCAGAAGGTGCGATGACCTGAGTCAGCGGTACAGCACCGATCAGGTACGTGGCAGGTTGCGCACCACATTCAGCGCCGCACTGCTCTGCGCCACAGGCATGATCTCGATGGTGTTGATGTTTACATGCGCCGGCTGCTCGGCAACCCAGGCTACCGTTGCTGCAATGTCCTCCGGCAGGAGGGCCTCTACATCCCGATACAGGGCCTGCACGGCGTCCACGTCGCCATTCAGGCGCACCATCGAGAAGTCAGTGCCTGAGCACAGCCCCGGCTCGATGTTGCTTACCCGCACGCGGGTGCCAGCCAGGTCGGCACGCAGGTTGAGGCTGAACTGGCGGACGAACGCCTTGCTGGCGCCATACACGTTACCGCCGGGATAGGGGTAAGTGCCGGCGATCGAGCCGATGTTGATGATCATGCCGCTATCGGCTTCCACCATCTGCGGCAGAATCTTGTGGGTGACCATGGCCAGGCCGGTGATGTTGGTGTCGATCATCTGCTGCCAGTTTGCAGCACTGCTGGCTTGGGCACGGTCCACGCCCAGCGCCAGCCCCGCGTTGTTGACCAGCAGATCGATCTGCAGCGACGCCTCACGCATCTGCTCGACCGCCTTCTCGAGCGATACTGAATCAGTGACATCCAGCGCCAGCGGAATGAAATTGGCGCCCAGTTCAGCCTCCAGTGCTTTCAGTTTGTCCATGCGCCTGGCCCCACCGACCACGCGGTAGCCTTTGCCGATCAGGGTGCAGCAGATGGCGCGGCCAAAGCCTGAGGAAGCACCGGTTACAAATGCGGTTTTCATTCGTTATCTCCTATCAATGGGTCAAGTCAGGTACTTCACGCCCAGGCTGGTGAACAGGCAGAGCATCGAGAACACCAACACCTTGCGCACCACTTCGTTGCCTTTACGCAAGGCCAGGGAACTGCCCAGGTGGTTACCGAGGATGTTGCAGGCCACAAGTGGCAATGCCAGCAGGTAGACGACCTTGCCTGCGCTGACGAAGGCGACCAACGCACCGATGTTGGAAGCGAAGTTGAAGGTTTTGGAGTTGGCCGAACTGGAGACCAGGTCCATGCGCAACAGGTAATGGAAAGCGATGATGAACATGCTGCCGGTACCGGGGCCGAAGAAGCCGTCATAGAAGCCAATGGCCAGGCAGGTCAGCGGGACCACAGTGAACAGCATGCGCGATGACAGTTCGCGCTCCTCGACCGGGCGGTCCTTGGGGGTAAGGAAAATGAGAATACCGAGCGGGATCAGCGCCAGGATGATCTTGCCCACAGTTTCCTGCGAGATCGACACGATCAGGTGAGCCCCCAGGTAGGCGCCTAGCAGCGAAAACGGCACCCCGACCAACGCTACCTGCCAGACCATCTTGCTGTTGGCCAGGAAGTTTCGTATAGCCGCCAGTGTGCCGAGGGTACTGACCAGTTTTTCCTGGCCCAGTGCCACCTGCGGCGGCATGCCAACCAGCAGAAAGCCCGGTACCAGAAACAAGCCACCACCACCGGCAATGCTGTCGACGAAACCCGCAACGAAGGCGATCGCGCCAAGCATGAGGATGGCCAGCAACCAGTGCTCCGCCCAGTAAGAACCCAGAATTTCCATAGCAATGTCCATCCAGTGGAGCGTTTAAGCCAGGCACAGCGCGAGTGCGGCTGGCCTGATCGGGCGATGATTGTAATTTCAAAAATTGAATCGATTCAATCTAAAATAAAATCAACTCAATCAAACCAATTACCATCATTACCTGCATCCGAGCTTTCATGCTAGGCTTTCGCGCTCTTGCAGCGTCTGGTGCCATTTCCATGTGGGTCCCTCAATTCAGCCATCAAACACAGCCGGTTTACCTGATGATCGCTGATGCCCTTGAACAGGACATCGAAGGTGGTCGGCTTGCAGAAGGCGATCGCTTACCCACACTCAAGGACCTCGCCGAGGCGCTGAATGTAACCCCCGGCACTGTTGGCAGGGCCTACGACGAAGCAGCCAAGCGTGGTTTGGTGGCGGGCGAGGTAGGCCGAGGCACGTTTGTCAGGCAATTGCGACAGCCATTAACCGCCCCGTCGGTGCCCGCGCCCGTGGCCGGCGAAAGCAGCCAGATCGATCTCTCGATCATCAAGCCCAACGACGCTCACATGAGCGAATGGCTAGGCGCGGCTATCAGCGAAATGGCCGCCTCCTCGGACTTGGGGCAGGTACTCGACTATGTGACAGAGGGTGGCCACACGTCCCACAAACAAGCCGGTGCGACCTGGATACAGCGCTGGCTGCCTGATGCGCGTTGGCAGCAGGTAGTACTGACCGCTGGCGCCCAGCATGGGCTGCTGGTGACCATCAGCAGCCTGTCGAAGAGTGACGATGTGGTGCTGTGCGAGTCGCTTTGCTACCCCGGCATCATATCCCTGGCCCACAGCATGGGCCGGCGCCTGCGCGGCGTAGCCATGGACGAACACGGGATCATCCCGGAGGCATTGCGCGCGGCCTGCCTGGAACACCGCCCTTCCCTGCTGGTGTGCGTCACCACGCACCAGAACCCGACCAACTCGATCATGCCCCCTGCAAGGCGCCAGGCCATCGCCGAGATCGCCCGGGAGTTCGACCTGTACATCGTGGATGACGATATCTACGGTTTTCTTGAGCCCACCCCGGACTACAAGCCGCTTGCAGCGTATGCGCCTGAACGCTCGGTATACCTCACCAGCCTGTCCAAAAGTGTGCTGCCGGCGCTGCGCATCGGTTACCTGTACGCCCCGCCGCAAACCCTGTCACGGTTATCATCGATGGTACGCAGCAGCGTGTGGATGCCATCGCCACTGATGGCGCAACTGGCCAGCAACCTGATCAACAGCGGCAAGGCCGAACAGTTGGTGCGTATGCAACAGGATGAGGCGGCAGCACGCCAGCACCTGGCCCGGGAGATTCTTGGCCGATACAAGGTCCGCACTCAGCCTCACAGCTTCCATATCTGGCTGGAGCTGCCAGAACCGTGGACCAGCGACGAGTTTGCCAACCTTGCGCGTGACAATGGCGTAACGGTGGTCAGCGGCAGCCAGTTCCTGCCAGAACGCAGCCACGCCACCAGCGGTGTGCGCATCGCCCTGATGGCACCCAGCCGCCAGGAACTGGCCTTTGCCCTGACCAAGCTGGCAAGCCTGCTGGATTCGCCGGAGCCGCGATTGTTCTACTGACCGCGATGCCAGATATGCGGTGCTGCCCATAAAAAAACCCAGGGCAACTGCCCCGGGTTTCTGGTCCTGCTGAACGCCTTACCGCTCTGATCAGAACGGAATATCGTCATCGAAGCTGTCGAAATCAGCAGCCGGCTGCGGCGCAGGCTGTTGCGGCGCAGGGCGCTGGGGGGCCTGTTGCGGGCGCTGGGCCTGCTGGCGTGGCGGTGCCTGGTTGTATTGCTGCTGGCCACCACCGTAATTGCCGCCACCCTGGTTGTACGGGTCACCGCCCTGCTGCTGGCCCTGCGGACGACCGCCGAGCAGCTGCATGGTGCCGTTGATGTCGACGATGATCTCGGTGGTGTAGCGCTTGATGCCGTCTTTTTCCCACTCGCGGGTCTGCAGCTTGCCTTCGATGTAGCACTGCGAACCCTTGCGCAGGTATTCGCCAGCGATTTCGGCAACCTTGCCGAACAACGACACACGGTGCCACTCGGTACGCTCGACCTTCTGGCCCGACTGCTTGTCAGTCCACTGCTCGCTGGTGGCCAGGCTCAGGTTGGTCACGGCGTTACCGTTGGGCAGGTAGCGGACTTCGGGATCCTGGCCACAGGTACCGACCAGAATGACTTTGTTAACCCCACGGGCCATAACGTTCTCCTAGGCTTCGCACGCCGAAGAGGCTGGATTCACCAGTCGCTCGAGGGTCGCACGGTCCAAAATTTTCGTATCCAGTTTGATATAGATGGCGGCTTCTTCTGCAACCACCACAGCGTCGGTCACACCCGGCACGGCCATCAGGCGCTCGGTCAGGCCGGCTTCCCGGACCGCCTCAGGCGTCAGGGGCAAGCGCAGGCTGGTCACATATGGCGGCTCGTTCATGCGCAAGGCAACGATCAGCCAGATAGCACACAGCGCCGCACTACCGAGGAACACCGTGTCCAGCCCACCGTGCTGGAACAGCCAGCCACCAAGAATCCCGCCTAACGCTGCACCGAGGAACTGGCTGGTGGAATACACCCCCATTGCCGTCCCCTTGCCACCGGCAGGCGACACCTTGCTCACCAGAGAAGGCAGCGAAGCCTCCAGCAGGTTGAATGCGGTAAAGAATACCACGGTGCCAATCACCAGTCCGCGCAAACCGTCAGCCCACTCCCAGAAGTATATCTCTGTCAGCAGCAGGACACTGACCGCGCCGGCCAACACACGTTTCATCTTGCGCTTTTTTTCGCCGTAAATGATGAACGGGACCATTGCAAAAAATGAGATGAACAGCGCGGTCAGGTACACCCACCAGTGCTGCTCCTTGGGCAGGCCGCCACGCTCGACGAACGCCAGCGGCAGCGCAACGAAGCTGGCCATGAGGATGGCGTGCAGGATGAAAATGCTTACGTCCAGGCGCAGAAGGTCCGGATGGCGCAGGGTCGGGCCGATGGCCTGGCGCGCCACACCCGACTCGCGGTGCTGCAGGATGCTGTGGGTATTGGGCACGACAAAGGCGATCAACAGGATGCCTACCAGGGCAAGCCCAGCCGTGACCAGGAACAAACCTGACAAACCAAAGGCACTTGTCAGCAGTGGACCAACGACCATGGCGACAGCGAACGACAGGCCGATGCTCATGCCGATCATGGCCATGGCCTTGGTCCGGTGTTGTTCGCGGGTGAGGTCGGACAGCAGCGCCATGACCGCAGCAGAAATTGCCCCGGCGCCCTGCAGGATGCGCCCGGCAATCACGCCCCAGATAGAGTCGGCCTGGGCCGCCAACACGCTACCAAGGGCAAAGATCACCAACCCCAGATAAATCACCGGCCGGCGACCGATGCGGTCAGAAATCATCCCGAACGGGATCTGAAATACCGCCTGTGTAAGACCATAGGCACCAATGGCCAGGCCGATCAGCGCAGGCGTGGCGCCAGCCAGGTCCATGCCGTAGGTGGCCAGTACCGGCAAGACCATGAACATGCCCAGCATACGAAAGGCAAAGACCAGGGCAAGGCCGCCAGCGGCGCGGGTTTCGCCGCCACTCATGCGCTCGTTGTGGGTGTCGTGCATGGATTAACCTCGTGTGAACCGGCGGCGATTCTATCAGTCCGACAGCTTGACGGCATCTACGCGACGCTTTGCCGCGTACTGGCAGGGCGCCGTATACTTCCTTGTTTATGCCCGCCGAGCGAGGCCGTAGTGGACAAGATCCTGATTCGTGGGGCACGTACCCACAACCTGAAGAACATCGACCTGACCCTGCCCCGGGACAAGTTGATCGTGATCACCGGCCTGTCCGGTTCCGGCAAGTCGTCCCTGGCGTTCGATACCTTGTACGCCGAAGGCCAGCGCCGCTACGTGGAGTCGCTGTCGGCCTACGCCCGGCAGTTCCTGTCGATGATGGAAAAACCCGACGTCGACACCATCGAAGGCCTGTCGCCGGCGATTTCGATCGAGCAGAAATCGACCTCGCACAACCCGCGTTCCACGGTCGGCACCATCACCGAAATCTATGACTACCTGCGCCTGCTGTACGCCCGCGTCGGTACGCCACGCTGCCCGGACCACGATATTCCACTGGAGGCGCAAACGATCAGCCAAATGGTCGACCTGGTGCTGGAAAACCCGGAAGGCAGCAAGCTGATGCTGCTCGCGCCGGTAGTGCGCGAGCGCAAAGGTGAGCATCTGGCAGTGTTTGACGAGCTGCGCGCCCAGGGCTTCGTGCGGGCCAGGGTCAACGGCAAACTCTACGAACTCGATGAGTTGCCCAAGCTGGACAAGCAGAAGAAGCACAGCATTGATGTGGTGGTGGACCGTTTCAAAGTCCGCGCCGACCTGCAACAGCGCCTGGCCGAATCGTTCGAGACCGCGCTGAAGCTGGCCGATGGTATTGCCTTGGTGGCACCGATGGACGGCGAACAAGGCGAAGAGACGATCTTCTCCGCGCGCTTCGCCTGCCCGGTGTGCGGCCACGCGATCAGTGAGCTGGAACCGAAGCTGTTCTCCTTCAACAACCCGGCTGGCGCCTGCCCGACCTGCGACGGCCTGGGGGTCAAACAGTTCTTCGACACCAAACGCCTGGTCAACACCGAGCTCACCCTGGCCGAAGGCGCGATCCGCGGCTGGGACCGCCGTAACGTGTACTACTTCCAGATGCTTGGTTCGTTAGCCGCGCACTATGGCTTCAGCCTGGAAGAGCCTTTCGGCGAGCTGTCGGCCGAACACCAGAAGGTGATCCTGCAGGGCAGCGGCAAGCAGAGTGTCGACTTCAAGTACCTCAACGACCGAGGCGACATCGTCAAGCGATCGCACCCGTTCGAAGGCATTGTGCCGAACCTTGAGCGCCGCTACCGCGAAACCGAATCGGCCACGGTGCGTGAAGAACTGGCCAAATTCCTTGGCACGCAACCATGCCCGGATTGCCGGGGTACGCGCCTGCGCCGCGAGGCGCGCCATGTGTGGGTGGGCGAGAAGACCCTGCCCGCAGTAACCAATATGCCGATCGGTGAAGCCAGCAACTACTTTGGCGAACTGACCCTTACTGGCCGCCGTGGCGAAATCGCGGCAAAAATCCTCAAGGAAATCTGCGAACGACTTCAGTTCCTGGTCAACGTCGGCCTCGACTACCTGACCCTGGATCGTAGTGCCGACACCCTGTCCGGTGGTGAAGCGCAACGTATCCGTCTGGCCAGCCAGATCGGCGCCGGTCTTGTGGGGGTGATGTACATCCTCGATGAACCGTCCATCGGCCTTCATCAACGCGACAACGACCGTCTGTTGGCCACCCTCAACCATTTGCGCGACCTGGGCAACACGGTGATCGTGGTGGAACACGACGAAGACGCCATCCGGTTGGCCGACTACGTGGTCGACATCGGCCCTGGCGCTGGTGTGCACGGCGGGCAGATCGTCGCCGAGGGCTCGCCCCAGGAGGTCATGGACCACCCCGATTCGCTGACTGGCAAGTACCTGTCCGGGCGCAAGAAGATCGTTGTACCGGCCAAGCGCACGCCGCGCAACAAGAAGCTGCAACTCAAGCTCAAGGGCGCACGTGGCAACAACCTGCAGAACGTCGACCTGGAAGTGCCGATCGGCCTGCTGACCTGCGTGACCGGTGTATCCGGCTCGGGTAAGTCGACGCTGATCAACAACACCCTTTACCCCTTGGCCGCCACCGCCCTAAATGGCGCAAGCAGCCTGGAAGCCGCACCACACAACAGCATGGATGGCCTGCAGCACCTGGACAAGGTGGTGGATATTGACCAGAGCCCGATAGGCCGGACCCCGCGCTCCAACCCGGCGACCTACACGGGTATCTTCACACCGATCCGCGAGCTGTTCTCTGGTGTACCGGAGTCACGCTCGCGTGGTTATGGCCCGGGGCGTTTCTCGTTCAACGTCAAGGGTGGCCGTTGCGAGGCCTGCCAGGGCGATGGCCTGATCAAAGTGGAAATGCACTTCCTGCCGGACATCTACGTGCCGTGTGACGTGTGCAAGAGCAAGCGCTACAACCGCGAAACCCTGGAGATCAAGTACAAGGGCAAGAACATCCACGAGGTGCTGGAAATGACCATCGAGGATGCCCGAGAGTTCTTCGATGCGGTGCCGGCGCTGGCGCGCAAGCTGCAAACGTTAATGGATGTGGGCCTGTCGTACATCAAACTGGGGCAGTCAGCGACCACGCTGTCAGGGGGGGAGGCACAGCGCGTGAAGCTGTCACGCGAACTGTCCAAGCGCGATACCGGCAAGACTTTGTACATCCTCGACGAACCTACCACCGGCCTGCACTTTGCCGATATCCAGCAACTGCTCGACGTATTGCATCGCCTGCGCGACCACGGCAATACCGTGGTGGTGATCGAGCATAACCTGGATGTGATCAAGACCGCCGACTGGCTGGTTGACCTGGGGCCGGAAGGTGGCTCCAAGGGTGGGCAGATCATTGCCTGCGGTACGCCAGAAGAGCTGAGCGAGATGAAGCAGTCATATACCGGCCATTACCTGAAACCATTGCTGGAGCGGGATCGGGCCTGAGTGTTGCCAGCGCAATGAAGAAGCCCCTGGTACCATCGGTGCCAGGGGCTTTTACTTGAGCCTGTGGGTAACTTACATCTGCGACTGCAGGTAGTTTTCCAGCCCGATGGCCTTGATCAGGCCCTGCTGCTTCTCAAGCCAGTAGGTGTGATCTTCTTCGGTGTCGGCCAGCTGAGCACGCAGGATGTCACGGCTGACGTAGTCCTTGTGCAGTTCGCACAGCTCGATACCTTTGCAAAGCGCACCGCGCACCTTGTATTCGAGCTTGAGGTCCGCCTCGATCATTTCCGGCACAGTGCTGCCGACCTCCAGGTCATCCGCACGCATGTCAGGGGTACCTTCGAGCATGAGGATACGACGCATCAGGGCATCGGCGTGCTGCGTCTCTTCCTCCATCTCGTGGTTGATGCGCTCGTAGAGCTTGGACAGGCCCCAGTCTTCGTACATGCGCGAATGAATGAAGTACTGGTCGCGTGCCGCCAGTTCGCCCTTCAGCAGCGTGACGAGATAGTTGATTACGTCCGGGTGGCCTTGCATCGCCCTGATTCTCCATGTGAAAACGTCTATGCCACATAGTGTGAACCAGCTTTTGTCTACGGTCACTGAAAAACGCGCAATCAGACGCAAAAAAACGGTTAAACAGTAGTGATATTCATTGAAAAACCGCCCAAATGAGGGCGGTTCTACTTATCACTTCGACTTAGGCGAGATTGATGCCCAAAGCCTTCGCAATCCCTTCACCGTAGGCCGGATCCGCCTTGAAGAAGTACTGTAACTGACGCTGGATCACGTCTTCGCTGACGCCCGCCATGGTACCGGCGATGTTGCTGATCAGCAGGGCCTTCTGCTCATCGCTCATCAAACGGAACAAAGCGCCGGCATGGCTGAAGTAGTCGGTGTCCTCGCGGTGATCGTAGCGATCAGCCGAACCATTCATGGCCAATGCGGGCTCAGCATGGCGTGGGGACTGTTTCGGGGCGTCGCTGTAGCTGTTTGGTTCATAGTTCGGTGCACTACCGTAGCCGCCGGTGGCCATGGAGCCATCGCGCTGATAGCTGTTTACCGAGCAGCGTGGCGCATTGACTGGCAATTGCTGGTGATTGGTACCCACGCGATAGCGGTGCGCGTCGGCGTAGGCGAAAACCCGGCCTTGCAGCATGCGGTCTGGCGAAAGACCGACGCCGGGCACCATATTGCTCGGCCCGAACGCGGCCTGCTCGACCTCTGCGAAATAGTTGAGCGGGTTACGGTTGAGCTCCAGCACACCCACCTCGATGAGCGGATAGTCCTTCTGCGACCATGTCTTGGTCACGTCGAATGGGTTCTCGTCACGGCTGGCAGCCTCGGCTTCGCTCATCACCTGAATGCAGACCGTCCAGCGCGGATAGTCGCCACGTTCGATGGCCTCAAACAGATCTCGCTGGGCGTAATCCGGGTCGGTACCTGCCAGGCGTGCAGCGTCTGCCGGGGCGAGGTTCTTGATGCCTTGTTGAGTCTTGAAGTGCCACTTGACCCAAGTACGCTCACCCTTTGCATTGATCAGGCTGTAGGTGTGACTGCCAAAACCATGCATATGGCGGTAGCCGTCCGGAATGCCACGGTCGGAAAAGAGGATGGTGACCTGGTGCAGCGCTTCAGGGGAGTGCGACCAGAAATCCCACATCATCTGAGCGTTCTTCAGGTTGGACTGCGGGTGGCGCTTCTGGGTGTGGATAAAGTCCGGGAACTTCAGTGGGTCGCGAATGAAGAATACTGGCGTGTTGTTACCGACTATGTCCCAGTTGCCTTCCTCGGTATAGAACTTCACCGCGAAACCGCGCGGGTCACGCTCGGTATCAGCTGAACCGCGCTCGCCACCAACGGTGGAGAAACGCAAGAAAGTCTCAGTTTGTTTACCGATCTCTTCGAACAGCTTGGCGCTGGTATAGCCGGTAATATCGTGAGTAACGGTAAAGGTGCCATAGGCACCCGAACCTTTGGCATGGACACGGCGCTCTGGAATGTTCTCGCGGTTGAAATGGGCGAGCTTCTCGATCAGGTGGAAGTCGTCGAGCAGCAGCGGACCGCGCGGGCCGGCGGAGCGGGAGTTCTGGTTGTCGGCTACAGGTGCACCGCTAGCGGTGGTGAGAATCTTGCTCATGGGCTCTCCTTATCGGTCTTCAAGCGCCGGCTTATCGGCTGTAAAGAGAGTATTGCCGAGCGAGATTACAGGTACAAATTTATTACATGACTTACATCAATAGAAATAAACAATAGACATACAAACAAAAAACCGGGCACTAGGCCCGGTTCTTTGTAGCAGACAGAACGTCTTACTCAGCAGCTTCTACAGCACCGCCGACCGGACGATCAACCAGCTCGACGTACGCCATAGGCGCGTTGTCGCCAGCGCGGAAACCGCACTTCAGGATGCGCAGGTAGCCGCCCTGACGGGTGGCGTAACGCTTGCCCAGGTCGTTGAACAGTTTGCCAACAGCGGACTTCGAACGGGTACGGTCGAAGGCCAGACGACGGTTAGCAACGCTGTCTTCCTTGGCCAGGGTGATCAGCGGCTCGGCAACGCGGCGCAGTTCCTTGGCTTTCGGCAGGGTGGTTTTGATCAGCTCGTGCTCGATCAGCGACACTGCCATGTTCTGGAACATAGCCTTGCGGTGAGAGCTGGTACGGCTCAGGTGACGTCCACTTTTACGATGACGCATGATTCATTCCTTACCAAACACTACGTTCGGTGATTACGACGATCAGGCGGTCGCCTTGTCGTCTTTCTTAAGACTTGCAGGCGGCCAGTTGTCGAGGCGCATGCCGAGAGACAGACCACGAGAGGCCAGAACGTCCTTGATTTCAGTCAGGGACTTCTTACCCAGGTTAGGAGTCTTCAACAGCTCTACTTCGGTACGCTGAATCAGGTCGCCGATGTAGTAGATGTTCTCCGCCTTGAGGCAGTTGGCCGAACGTACAGTCAGTTCCAGGTCGTCAACCGGACGCAGCAGGATCGGGTCGATCTCGTCTTCCTGCTCGACTACGACAGGCTCACTGTCACCTTTGAGGTCGACGAACGCGGCCAACTGCTGTTGCAGAATGGTCGCAGCGCGGCGGATAGCCTCTTCAGGATCCAGGGTGCCGTTGGTTTCCAGATCAATGACCAGTTTGTCCAGGTTGGTACGCTGTTCAACACGGGCGTTCTCGACCACATAGGCGATACGACGCACCGGGCTGAACGAAGCGTCCAACTGCAGACGGCCAATGCTACGGCTTTCGTCTTCGTCGGTTTGACGGGAGTCGGCCGGCTCGTAACCACGACCACGAGCTACAGTGAGCTTCATGTTCAGAGCGCCGTTCGACGCCAGGTTCGCGATTACGTGATCGGGGTTGACGATCTCGACATCGTGATCCAGCTGAATATCGGCAGCGGTAACCACCCCCGAACCCTTTTTCGACAAGGTCAGCGTAACTTCGTCACGACCATGCAGTTTGATAGCCAGGCCTTTCAGGTTCAACAGGATTTCAATTACGTCTTCCTGAACACCTTCGATCGCGGAATACTCATGGAGTACGCCATCGATCTCGGCCTCGACTACTGCACAGCCAGGCATGGAGGACAACAGGATGCGGCGCAGCGCGTTGCCCAGGGTATGGCCGAAACCACGCTCGAGAGGCTCGAGCGTAATCTTGGCGCGGGTCGGACTGACTACCTGCACATCAATATGGCGGGGAGTCAGGAACTCATTTACCGAAATCTGCATGGATGCACCTATTTTCTAGCCCTTACTTGGAGTAGAGCTCGACAATCAGGTTTTCGTTGATGTCGGCAGACAGGTCGCTGCGAGCAGGAACGTTCTTGAAAACGCCCGACTTTTTAGCAGCATCCACGTCAACCCACTCAACGCGGCCACGCTGGGCGCACAGTTCAAGGGCTTGAACAATGCGCAACTGGCCCAGCGATTTCTCGCGGACTGCGACCACGTCACCCGGACGAACTTGGTAGGATGGAATGTTTACAGTCTTACCGTTGACGCTGATCGCTTTGTGCGAAACCAGCTGACGGGACTCGGAACGAGTCGAACCGAAGCCCATACGGTAAACGACGTTATCCAGACGGCACTCGAGCAGTTGCAGCAGGTTCTCACCGGTTGCGCCTTTTTTCGAGGCAGCAGCTTGGTAGTAACCGCGGAACTGACGCTCCAGAACACCGTAGATACGACGGACTTTTTGTTTCTCACGCAGCTGGGTGCCGTAGTCGGACTGACGGCCACGGCGCTGGCCGTGGATACCTGGGGCTGCTTCGATATTGCACTTCGATTCCAGAGCGCGAACGCCGCTCTTCAGGAACAGATCAGTGCCTTCACGACGAGACAGTTTGCATTTTGGACCAATGTAACGTGCCATTCTTCTGTCTCCTGATTACACGCGACGCTTCTTCGGCGGACGGCACCCGTTGTGCGGGATTGGCGTCACGTCGGTGATGCTGGCGATCTTGTAGCCGCAGCTGTTCAATGCACGAACGGCGGACTCACGACCTGGACCTGGACCCTTGACGTTAACGTCGAGGTTCTTCAGACCGTATTCCAGCGCAGCTTGACCAGCACGCTCAGCAGCGATCTGGGCTGCGAACGGGGTGGATTTGCGCGAACCACGGAAACCCGAACCACCGGAAGTCGCCCAGGACAAAGCATTGCCCTGACGATCGGTGATGGTCACGATGGTGTTGTTGAAAGAAGCGTGGATGTGGGCGATGCCATCAACCACTGTCTTTTTGACTTTCTTACGAGGACGAGCAGCAGGTTTTGCCATGTCTATATTCCTGGGCGATTACTTGCGGATCGGCTTACGCGGGCCCTTACGGGTGCGTGCGTTGGTCTTGGTGCGCTGACCGCGAACCGGCAGACCTTTACGATGACGCAGGCCGCGGTAGCAACCCAGGTCCATCAAGCGCTTGATCTTCATGTTGACGTCACGACGCAGGTCACCTTCGGTGGTGAACTTCGCGACTTCGCCACGCAGGGTTTCGATTTGCTCGTCGCTCAGATCCTTGATCTTAGCGGCTGGGTTTACACCAGCGTCTGCACAAATCTTCTGTGCAGTTGTGCGACCGACACCATAGATGTAGGTCAGCGAGATAACAGTATGCTTGTTATCTGGAATGTTGACGCCTGCAATACGGGCCATTCAGTGGGACTCCAATTGACAGCTACCTACGCCCCGGAAGCCAAGAAATAGGGCGCGAGATAATATCGCTGTAGAAACGAATAATCAACCCAGCAGCACACTAGCTGCTGGGTTTGAAGCGCAGATCACACTCAGCCTTGGCGCTGTTTGTGACGCGGTTCCGCGCTGCAGATCACTCGTACGACGCCTTCGCGACGGATGATCTTGCAGTTACGGCACAGCTTTTTCACCGATGCACGAACTTTCATTACCGACTCCTCGAACCTTAGGGGCGTATCAGCGCAGCAGACCGCTGCCACCGTAGCCTTTCAGGTTGGCTTTCTTCATCAGGGATTCGTACTGGTGCGAAACGAGGTGCGATTGTACTTGGGACATGAAGTCCATCACAACCACTACCACAATCAGCAACGAGGTCCCGCCAAGGTAGAACGGCACATTTGCTGCCACCACCAGGAACTGGGGCAGAAGGCAGACGGCCATCATGTAAAGAGCACCGAACATGGTCAAACGGGTCAGAACGCCATCAATGTAGCGCGCAGACTGCTCACCAGGACGGATACCCGGAATAAAGGCACCGGACTTCTTCAGGTTTTCCGCTACGTCTTTCGGATTGAACATCAACGCTGTGTAGAAGAAGCAGAAGAAAATGATCCCTGCACTAAACAGCAGAATGTTCAACGGCTGACCAGGAGCGATCGACTGCGAGATGTCCTGCAGCCAGCCCATACCTTCAGACTGACCAAACCAGGCACCCAGCGAAGCCGGGAACAGCAGAATGCTGCTCGCGAAAATGGCCGGGATAACCCCTGCCATGTTCACCTTCAGCGGCAAGTGGCTGGTCTGCGCAGCGAAGACCTTGCGGCCCTGCTGACGCTTGGCGTAATGAACGGCGATACGACGCTGACCACGCTCAATGAACACCACAAAACCGATAATCGCTACTGCCAGCAGACCGATAGCGACCAGGGCGAAAATGTTGATATCGCCTGTGCGCGCAGACTCGAAAGACTGCCCGATTGCTCTCGGAAGACCGGCAACGATACCTGCGAAGATCAACATCGAGATACCGTTGCCCACACCGCGCTCGGTGATCTGCTCGCCCAGCCACATCATGAACATCGCGCCTGCCACGAAAGTGGAAACAGCGACGACGTGGAAGCCCAGGCCTGCAGAAAACGCCACGCCCTGGTTGGCCAGGCCAATGGACATGCCAATGGCTTGGACCAGTGCCAGGATAACGGTGCCGTAGCGGGTGTACTGGCTGATCTTGCGACGGCCAGCTTCACCTTCCTTCTTCAACTGCTCCAGTTGCGGGCTGACCGCCGTCATCAATTGCATGATGATCGATGCCGAAATGTACGGCATGATCCCCAGTGCAAAGATGCTCATGCGCTCAAGCGCGCCACCGGAAAACATGTTGAACAAGCTAAGAATGGTCCCCTCATTCTGCCGAAACAGATCCGCCAGACGGTCCGGATTGATGCCGGGAACCGGGATATGCGCACCTATCCGATAGACGATGATCGCCATGAACAGAAAGCGCAGACGAGCCCAGAGTTCCGACATCCCGCCCTTACCGAGCGAAGAGAGAGCACCTTGCTTAGCCATTTATTCCTCGAATTTGCCGCCAGCTGCTTCGATAGCCGCACGCGCACCCTTGGTGGCTGCGATACCCTTGATGGTGACTGCGCGAGTAACTTCGCCAGACAGCATGATTTTCACACGCTGAATGTGCTGGTTGATCACGTTGGCATCCTTCAGGGATTGCACGGAGATCACGTCGCCTTCCACTTTGGCCAGCTCGGACAGACGCACTTCAGCGCGGTCCATGGCTTTCAGGGAAACGAAGCCGAACTTCGGCAGGCGACGGTGCAGCGGCTGTTGACCGCCTTCGAAGCCAGGAGCGATCGAACCACCCGAACGGGAAGTCTGACCTTTGTGGCCACGGCCGCCGGTCTTACCCAGACCGCTACCGATACCACGACCTGGACGATGCTTCTCGCGACGGGAACCCGGCGCTGGACTCAGATCATTGAGTTTCATCGATTAGCCCTCGACCTTCAGCATGTAGTAAGCCTTGTTGATCATCCCGCGGTTCTCGGGAGTATCCTGGACTTCTACAGTGTGACCGATGCGACGCAGACCCAGGCCTTTAACACACAGCTTGTGGTTAGGCAGACGGCCCGAGACGCTCTTGATCAGCGTTACTTTTACGGTTGCCATGATCAGAAGATCTCCTCGACGCTCTTGCCACGCTTGGCGGCAATGGATTCAGGAGATTGCATGGCTTTCAGACCCTTGAAGGTGGCGTAAACCACGTTCACTGGGTTGGTCGAACCGTAGCACTTGGCCAGAACGTTCTGAACACCAGCAACTTCCAGGACAGCACGCATTGCGCCACCGGCGATGATACCGGTACCTTCCGAGGCAGGCTGCATGTAAACCTTCGAGGCGCCGTGGGCAGCCTTGGTGGCGTACTGCAGGGTGGTGCCCTTCAGGTCAACCTGAATCATGTTGCGGCGAGCAGCTTCCATGGCTTTCTGGATCGCGGCTGGTACTTCGCGCGACTTGCCACGGCCGAAGCCAACACGACCTTTACCATCACCCACCACGGTCAGCGCGGTGAAGGTGAAGATACGGCCGCCTTTTACGGTTTTGGCAACGCGGTTAACTTGAACCAGCTTCTCGATGTAGCCTTCGTCGCGCTTTTGATCGTTATTTGCCATAACTTAGAACTCCAGCCCGCCTTCACGAGCAGCATCAGCCAGCGCTTTGACGCGGCCATGGTACTTGAAGCCGGAACGGTCAAAGGCAACTTGAGATACACCGGCGGCTTTCGCACGCTCAGCTACCAGCTTGCCAACCTTAGTGGCCGCGTCGATGTTGCCAGTGGCGCCATCACGCAGGTCTTTGTCCAAGGTCGAGGCGCTTGCCAGAACCTTGCTGCCGTCGGCCGAAATGACCTGGGCGTAGATGTGCTGCGAGGAGCGGAACACGCACAGGCGCACGACTTCGAGTTCGTGCATCTTGAGACGTGCTTTGCGAGCGCGACGCAGTCGAATAACTTTTTTGTCGGTCATTTACTAGGCCCTACTTCTTCTTGGCTTCTTTACGACGGACTACTTCGTCCGCGTAACGCACACCTTTACCTTTGTAAGGCTCTGGCGGACGGAAGTCGCGGATTTCAGCGGCCACCTGACCTACCAGCTGCTTGTCGATACCCTTGATCAGGATGTCGGTCTGGCTAGGCGTTTCAGCGGTGATACCGGCTGGCAGTTCGTAGTCCACTGGGTGAGAGAAGCCCAGGGCCAGGTTCAGGACGGTGCCTTTAGCCTGTGCCTTGTAACCAACACCGACCAGCTGGAGCTTGCGCTCGAAGCCTTGGCTTACGCCTTGGACCATGTTGTTGACCAGAGCGCGGGTGGTACCGGCCATGGCACGAGCTTGCTGGTCACCATTGCGAGCGACGAAACGCAGCTCACCAGACTCTTCGGTAACTTCAACAGACGAGTGAACGTTCAGTTCGAGAGTACCTTTGGCACCCTTCACCGAAAGCTGCTGACCGGCGAATTTGACTTCGACACCGGATGGCAGCTTAACGGGGTTCTTAGCGACGCGAGACATGTCTATCCCCCCTTAGAACACTGTGCACAGAACTTCGCCGCCGACACCGGCAGCGCGCGCAGCGCGATCAGTCATCACACCTTTGTTGGTGGAGACGATAGACACGCCCAGACCGCCACGTACTTTCGGCAGATCGGTGACGGCCTTGTACTGGCGCAGGCCTGGACGGCTGGAGCGCTTCAGTTCCTCGATGACCGGACGGCCTTCGAAGTACTTCAGTTCGATCGACAGGGAAGGCTTGGCCTCACCAGTTACCTGGTAGCCAGCGATGTAACCTTCGTCCTTCAGAACTTTGGCAACCGCGACCTTCAGGGTAGAGGAAGGCATGCTTACGACGGACTTTTCAGCCATCTGGGCATTACGGATGCGAGTTAGCATGTCCGCTAACGGGTCCTGCATACTCATGGGCTAGATGCTCCTGATACAAGAATTATTAGCCTTGCGGCTATGACAACCACCCGAACGGTTTGGGCAAAAACCCAGGCTCAGGTGAGCCGGTCATTCTAGACACAAGGCAGAAACGAAACAAGCCCCATATAGGGGCTTGTTTGTTGGCAAGGTCACCGGCGGTCGGAAGATTACTCCCCTTCCACCCGTGCCTTGCCTGCAGCGATTACCAGGAGGCCTTGACCAGACCTGGTACGTCACCGCGCATTGCAGCTTGACGCAGCATGTTACGGCCCAGGCCGAACTTACGGTATACACCGTGAGGACGACCGGTCAGGCGGCAACGGTTGCGCAGGCGCGAGGCGCTAGCGTCGCGTGGCTGCTTCTGCAGAGCGACAACGGCAGCGAAACGCTCTTCTGGAGAGGCGTTCAGGTTGACGATGGTCGCTTTCAGCTCAGCACGCTTCTTAGCGAACTTTGCTACCGTGAGCTGACGCTTCAGCTCGCGGTTTTTCATGCTCTTCTTGGCCATTTTCCTACTCCAATCAGTTGCGGAACGGGAACTTGAAAGCACGCAGCAGAGCGCGGCCTTCGTCGTCCGAACGAGCAGTGGTGGTCAGGGTGATGTCCAAACCGCGCAGAGCATCGATCTTGTCGTAGTCGATTTCCGGGAAGATGATCTGCTCTTTCACGCCCATGCTGTAGTTGCCACGACCATCGAAGGACTTGGCATTCAGGCCGCGGAAGTCGCGAACCCGAGGCAGGGAGATCGCCAGCAGGCGGTCCAGGAATTCGTACATCTTGTCGCTACGCAGGGTCACCTTGACGCCGATCGGCCAGCCTTCGCGGACTTTGAAGCCAGCGATGGATTTGCGAGCGAAAGTCACGACCGGCTTTTGACCGGTGATCTTTTCCAGGTCGGCAACAGCGTGCTCGATGACTTTCTTGTCGCCGATCGCTTCGCCCAGACCCATGTTCAGGGTGATCTTGGTAACGCGCGGAACTTCCATCACGTTCGACAGCTTAAGTTCTTCCTTAAGCTTAGGAGCGATTTCGTTCCGGTAAATCTCTTTCAGTCGTGCCATGGTCTTCTACCTAGCAGTGTTCAAGCATCAACCGCTTTTTGGGTCGACTTGAAGACACGAATTTTTTTACCGTCTTCTACTTTGAAACCAACGCGGTCAGCCTTGTTGGTTTCACCGTTGAAGATGGCAACGTTGGAAGCGTGCAGAGGCGCTTCTTTCTCGACGATACCGCCCTGTACGCCCGCCATCGGGTTAGGCTTGGTATGACGCTTGACCAGGTTCACGCCACCGATAACCAGACGGTCATCAGCCAGAACCTTCAGCACCTTACCGCGCTTACCTTTGTCTTTGCCGGCGATCACGATGATCTCGTCGTCACGACGAATCTTTTGCATGTCGGATCTCCTTACAGCACTTCAGGGGCGAGCGAGACGATCTTCATGAACTTCTCAGTACGAAGCTCACGGGTCACTGGCCCGAAGATGCGAGTGCCGATCGGCTCTTGCTTGTTGTTCAGCAGAACAGCAGCGTTGCCGTCGAAACGAATGATGGAACCGTCAGCGCGACGAACACCGTGACGGGTACGTACGACAACAGCGGTCATCACTTGGCCTTTTTTGACCTTACCGCGCGGAATTGCTTCCTTGACGGTAACCTTGATGATGTCACCGATGCCGGCGTAACGGCGGTGCGAACCGCCGAGTACCTTGATGCACATGACGCGACGAGCGCCGCTGTTATCGGCCACATCGAGCATGGATTGAGTCTGAATCATAAAATTTCTCCGACCCCTAGCCCTTAGACTTCAACAGCGCGTTCGAGGACTTCAACCAGTGCCCAGGACTTGGTCTTGGCCAGCGGACGGGTTTCACGGATGGAAACCTTGTCGCCGATCTTGCACTGGTTGGCTTCGTCGTGCGCGTGCAGCTTAGTCGAACGCTTAACGTATTTACCGTAGATCGGGTGCTTTACGCGACGCTCGATCAGAACGGTGATGGTCTTGTCCATTTTGTCGCTGACGACACGGCCAGTCAGCGTACGGACGGTTTTTTCAGCTTCAGCCATGATCACTTACCTGCCTGCTGGTTGAGCACAGTTTTCACGCGAGCGATGTCACGCTTAACTTGCGAGAGCAGGTGCGACTGCCCCAACTGGCCAGTTGCTTTCTGCATACGCAGATTGAACTGGTCGCGCAGCAAGCCGAGCAGTTGCTCGTTCAGTTGCTGTGCCGATTTTTCACGAAGTTCATTCGCTTTCATCACATCACCGTCCGCTTAACAAAGGAGGTGGCGAGAGGCAGCTTTGCAGCAGCCAGGGCGAAAGCTTCGCGCGCCAGCTCTTCAGAAACACCCTCGATCTCGTACAGGACTTTGCCTGGCTGAATCTGGGCAACCCAGTACTCCACGGAACCCTTACCTTTACCCATACGAACCTCGAGAGGTTTCTTGGAGATCGGCTTGTCCGGGAACACACGGATCCAGATCTTACCGCCACGCTTAACGTGACGGGTCAGCGCACGACGTGCGGACTCGATCTGGCGAGCGGTGAGGCGACCGCGAGCAACAGCTTTCAGGGCGAATTCGCCGAAGCTGACTTTGCTACCGCGCAGTGCCAGACCACGGTTGTGGCCAGTCATCTGCTTGCGGAATTTTGTACGCTTTGGTTGCAACATTTGGCGTACCCCTTACTTAGCAGCTTTTTTACGAGGCGCTGGTGCTTGTGGTTTCAGTTCTTCTTGGCGACCACCAATAACTTCGCCTTTGAAGATCCAAACCTTCACACCGATCACACCGTAAGTGGTGTGAGCTTCGTAGGTGTTGTAGTCGATATCGGCACGCAGGGTGTGCAGAGGCACACGACCTTCGCGATACCACTCGGTACGAGCAATCTCAGCACCGCCGAGACGACCGCTCACCTGGATCTTGATGCCCTTGGCACCAATACGCATGGCGTTCTGTACCGCGCGCTTCATGGCGCGACGGAACATTACACGGCGTTCCAGCTGCTGAGCTACGCTCTGCGCAACCAGCATAGCGTCGAGTTCCGGCTTGCGGATCTCTTCGATGTTGATGTGCACAGGCACACCCATCTGCTTGGTCAGGTCCTGACGCAGCTTCTCGACATCTTCACCTTTCTTACCGATAACGATACCGGGACGAGCGGTGTGGATGGTGATGCGTGCAGTTTGAGCCGGACGATGAATATCGATACGGCTTACGGACGCGCTTTTTAGTTTGTCTTGGAGGTACTCACGCGTTTTCAGATCCTTCAACAGGTAATCTGCGTAAGTAGCACCGTCTGCGTACCAGACGGAGGTGTGCTCCTTGACGATTCCCAGGCGAATGCCAGTGGGATGTACTTTCTGACCCATCTGATCGACTCCGTTACTTGTCCGCAACCTTGACAGTGATATGGCAAGACCGCTTGACGATGCGATCAGCACGGCCTTTGGCACGTGGCATGATGCGCTTCAGCGAACGCCCTTCGTTGACGAAGACGGTGGAGACCTTCAGGTCATCAACGTCTGCGCCTTCGTTGTGTTCGGCGTTGGCTACGGCCGACTCGAGGACTTTCTTCATGATTTCAGCGGCTTTTTTGCTGCTGAAGGCCAACAGGTTGAGCGCTTCGCCCACCTTCTTCCCGCGGATCTGGTCGGCGACCAAGCGGGCTTTCTGGGCGGAGATGCGAGCGCCCGACAACTTAGCGGCTACTTCCATTTCCTTACCCCTTAACGCTTGGCTTTCTTGTCAGCCACGTGCCCGCGATAGGTGCGGGTACCGGCGAACTCGCCCAGTTTGTGGCCGACCATGTCTTCGTTCACGAGAACTGGAACATGCTGGCGACCGTTGTGAACCGCGATGGTCAGACCGACCATTTGTGGCAGGATCATCGAACGGCGCGACCAGGTTTTAACTGGCTTGCGATCGTTCTTCTCCACCGCCACTTCGACCTTCTTCAACAGGTGAAGATCGATAAAAGGACCTTTTTTCAGAGAACGTGGCACTGTCGTATCCCTCTAGTTACTTGCGACGACGGACGATCATGTTGTCGGTACGCTTATTACCACGGGTTTTAGCACCCTTGGTTGGGAAGCCCCATGGCGATACCGGATGACGACCACCGGAGGTACGACCTTCACCACCACCGTGTGGGTGGTCAACCGGGTTCATGGCAACACCACGAACGGTTGGGCGAACGCCGCGCCAGCGTTTGGCACCAGCTTTACCCAGCGAACGCAGGCTGTGCTCGGAGTTCGAGACTTCGCCCAGGGTCGCACGGCACTCAGCCAGGACTTTACGCATTTCACCAGAGCGCAGACGCAGGGTCACGTAGACACCTTCGCGAGCGATCAGCTGAGCCGAAGCACCAGCGGAACGAGCGATCTGAGCACCTTTACCCGGCTTCAGTTCGATGCCGTGAATGGTGCTACCTACTGGAATGTTGCGCAGCTGCAGGGAGTTACCGGCCTTGATTGGGGCCAGGGCACCTGCGATCAGCTGGTCGCCAGCGCTCACGCCCTTAGGCGCGATGATGTAGCGACGCTCACCGTCTGCGTAGCACAGCAGGGCGATGTGAGCAGTACGGTTTGGATCGTATTCGATACGCTCGACAGTGGCTGGAATGCCATCTTTGTCGTTGCGACGGAAGTCGACCAGACGGTAATGCTGCTTGTGACCACCACCAACGTGACGAGTGGTAATGCGGCCATTGTTGTTACGACCACCAGACTTCGATTTTTTCTCGATCAGCGGTGCGTGAGGAGCGCCTTTGTGCAGCTCCTTGTTGACCACCTTGACCACGAAACGGCGGCCAGGGGAAGTCGGTTTGCATTTAACGATTGCCATGATGCACCCCTTCCTTACTCAGCACTGCTGCTGAAATCGAGATCTTGGCCTGGCTGAAGGGAGACGATCGCCTTCTTCCAGTCATTACGCTTGCCCAGACCACGTGCGGTACGCTTGGTTTTACCCAGAACGTTAACAGTCGACACGTTTTCAACTTTTACGTTGAACAGGCCTTCGACAGCTTTCTTGATTTCCAGCTTGGTTGCATCAGTAGCAACCTTGAATACGAACTGGCCTTTTTTCTCAGCCAGAACGGTAGCCTTCTCGGAAACGTGCGGGCCAAGGAGGACTTTGAATACGCGTTCCTGGTTCATCCCAGCAGCTCCTCGAATTTCTTCACGGCCGAGACAGTGATCAACACTTTCTCGTATGCGATCAGACTGACCGGGTCGGAACCTTGTACGTCACGTACATCGACGTGCGGCAGGTTACGAGCAGCCAGGTACAGGTTCTGATCAACAGAGTCGGAAACGATCAATACATCGCTCAGACCCATGCCGTTCAGCTTGTTCAGCAGATCTTTGGTTTTCGGTGCTTCAACAGCGAAGTCCTGAACCACGACCAGACGGTCGCTACGCACCAGCTCAGCAAGGATGGAGCGCAGAGCTGCGCGATACATCTTCTTGTTGAGCTTTTGCGAGTGATCTTGAGGGCGAGCTGCGAAGGTTACACCACCGCCACGCCAGATCGGACCACGAGTGGTACCAGCACGAGCACGGCCAGTACCCTTCTGACGCCATGGGCGCTTACCGCCACCAGCCACGTCGGAACGGGTCTTCTGCTGCTTGGTGCCCTGACGGCCGCCAGCCATGTAGGCCACGACTGCTTGGTGAACCAGCGTCTCGTTGAATTCGCCACCGAAAGTCAGTTCGGAAACTTCGATCGCCTGAGCGTCATTTACATTAAGTTGCATGTCAGTTTCCCCTTAACCGCGAGCCTTGACAGCTGGACGTACAACCACGTCGCCGCCAGTAGCGCCAGGTACGGCACCCTTGATCAGCAGCAGGTTGCGTTCAGCGTCTACGCGAACTACTTCCAGGGACTGAACAGTCACGCGCTCGGCGCCCATGTGACCGGACATTTTCTTGCCCTTGAACACACGACCAGGAGTCTGGCACTGGCCGATGGAACCAGGAACACGGTGCGACACGGAGTTACCGTGGGTGTTGTCCTGACCACGGAAGTTCCAGCGCTTGATGGTACCGGCGAAGCCTTTACCTTTGGACTGACCAGTAACGTCAACCAGCTGGCCTGCAGTGAAGAGTTCAGCTTTGATCAGATCGCCAGCCTGGAAATCGCCTTCTTCAAGACGGAACTCCCAAACACCGCGACCAGCGGCAACGTTGGCCTTGGCGAAGTGGCCTGCCTGAGCGGCAGTCACACGCGAAGCACGACGCTCGCCGACAGTGACTTGCACTGCACGGTAGCCATCGGTTTCTTCAGTTTTGAACTGGGTGACGCGATTCGGCTCGATCTCAATGACCGTGACCGGAATGGAGACACCTTCTTCGGTGAAAATGCGGGTCATACCGCATTTGCGACCGATTACACCAATAGTCATGTTGTAAACCTCATGAGTGTACGGGGCTTTCACCCGCTATGGCCGCCCATTTCAGAGCGTTACACGACTAGACCGAAGTCTTAGCCGAGGCTGATCTGTACTTCCACACCTGCCGCCAGATCAAGCTTCATCAGCGCGTCAACGGTTTTATCCGTTGGCTGGACGATGTCCAGAACACGCTTATGAGTGCGAATCTCGTACTGGTCACGCGCGTCTTTGTTGACGTGCGGAGAAACCAGAACGGTGAAACGCTCTTTGCGGGTAGGCAGTGGAATAGGACCACGCACTTGTGCACCAGTACGTTTCGCGGTTTCCACGATTTCCTGGGTGGATTGGTCGATCAGGCGATGGTCGAAAGCCTTCAACCTGATACGGATTTGCTGATTTTGCATTGGATTTCAGACTCCAGGCTGTTCCCAACGGACGCACTACGCCCGCTAAAAGGAGGCGTGATTCTATAGACGCCCCCATTTAGTGTCAACCCAATAAAAAAAACCCCCGCTGAGCGGGGGTTTTTTTCAATCGGTCGAGTGATTACTCGATGATTTTGGCCACAACGCCGGCGCCGACGGTACGACCGCCTTCACGGATAGCGAAGCGCAGACCGTCTTCCATTGCGATGGTCTTGATCAGGGTAACAGTCATCTGAATGTTGTCACCTGGCATTACCATTTCAACGCCTTCCGGCAGTTCGCAGTTACCGGTCACGTCAGTGGTACGGAAGTAGAACTGTGGACGGTAGCCTTTGAAGAACGGAGTGTGACG